>JBFZAV010000057.1:0-6451 GCA_041308745.1 Candidatus Omnitrophota bacterium
TTACAGCTAGAGCAATAGCTGCCGTTTTTACTGGTGTTTTGGTGTCTCCCATGGAGTAATATGTGTTTACCAATATCTTTATGCCGGCATACGCGAAAAGTCCTATCGTATAGAAAAAAAGAGCGGACGCAGTGATCGCTGTGGAATAACTTGTAAATTCCCCTCTTTCAAAAAGAATTCTGACTATCGGCCTTGAGAGAACCATAAGCCCCACGGAAGAAGGTATCATAACCGTAAAAACGGTTCTTAAAGAAAAGGAAACCGTATCCTTGAACTTGGCGGTATCATTTGTTACCGCTTCTTTGGAAAGTTTAGGCAGAACCGCCGTAGCAAGAGACGTGCCAAATATTGCAAGGGGAAATTGAAAAAGACGCTGGGCAAAATAAAGACCCGCAACCGCATCCCGGCCCACTATCCAGGATAATGAACCAAAAATCGTATCCACAAAAACACTAAGCTGATAAACGGCCGTTCCAAAAGCCCTGGGCAGTAAAAGCTTCCCTATTCTTTCGGCTATAGGATGCACGAGCTTGAATTTTCCCCTAAGGCTGAACCCTCTTGAATATAAAGGCGGAAACTGTATAAAGGCTTGCAGAACACCGCCCAATAAAACACCTATCACCAATCCGTTTACGCCCATAAAAGGACACAAGGCATAAAAGGCGATAATCAGCGTGATATTCAGTATTACCGGCGAAAAAGCTGGAGTTACAAAATAATGAAAAGAGTTTAAAACCCCCTTACTGTACGCCACAAGCCCTAGAAAGAAAATATACGGGAAAAGGAGTCTCGTCATAGAAACTGTAAGGGCGTATTTCTCGGGATCTTCCAAAAACCCGGGGGCCATAAGCTTTACCAGTATCGGCGCTAACAAAACACCCCCAAGGGAGATAAAGAAAAGAACGGTTACCATTATGTTCAATATAACCCTGGCCACTTCCCAGTATTCTTCTTTTGTCCTTGTATGCTGATATTCGGTAAGAATCGGAACTATTGCCGCGTCTGTAGCTCCCTCCCCTACCATGTCCCTCAACATATTGGGCAGGCGAAAAGCCACGACAAAAGCCTGAGCAAGCGTACTGGTACCAAAAAGGTTCGCAAACAATATATCCCTGACAAACCCCAGACCCCTGCTTGTTATTGTTGCAAATCCGATTAAACCGGTTGATTTTATGAGTTTTTTGTTTGTAGTCATGTGTTCGTACGTTCGTATAAGCGTATGTCGTATGTCGACTATAAAATTAAGTATAATATGATATCATAAGTTCAGGGATATGTCATGGTGTGTATAAGGTTTCAGGTTGTAAGCTGTAGGCCGCAAGCTGTAAGCAAGTAGCTGAAAGCCGATAGCTGCTTTGAAAAAGCGATTGACAAAAATATGCCCCTATGTTAAATTATTGACCTTGAATTACTTAATCTTAACAGACTACGGGACTTAACAAAAAAAATCGAGGAGTAAAAATGCCAATAAAAAAATCCGGATTTAAAAGACTCAGACAGGATAAGAAAAAACATGCTAAAAACAAGGCTCAAATGTCTGAACTTCGTACGCTTGCAAAAAAGGCAAGCGCAAAAATAGCTGAAAAAAACGCAAAAGAAGCTGATCTGGCCCTGAGAGAGCTTGAATCTAAGCTTTATAAAGCAGCTAAGACAAAGCTTATCAAAAAAGAAGCGGCCTCCAGAAAAATATCCAGATTAAGAAAACAATATAGCAAAATTAAATAGTCGCTAGTCGCAAGTCGCTGGTAAAATTTCAATCCGGGATCGGAAATATTTCCGATCCCGGATTGTTTATATTAGGGTGTATTGAAAAGTAGGAAGTAAAGCAGAATACTTACAGCTTATAGCTTACGGCTTACAGCCGATAACGGCTACAAAGCGAGAAGTTAGTTTATCAGATTTACAAGAAGTGTTTCTATTGCCGTATCCGGCTGATTTTTGCCGGTTTTTATATCTCTATCCGCATCAAGAAGCTCGTTCAGCCATTTATTTATCCTTTTTATGGGATATTTTTTTGACTCATCAATAAGTTTTTTTGTATAACTCATCGAGTAGCCCAATTCCCTTGAAATATTCTGCACGTCATAGCCTTTGCCGGAAAAAAGGTTAATTTTCTGCATAATCCTTATGTACCACGCCAAATAACCGATTATTTCCTGGGGCTGTTTTTTTTGGTCGTAAAGATCATTTAAAATTTTAAAAACCCAAACCGAAGATTTTCTGTTAATGGCATCCACGAGATCAAACACTGTGTCTTTAACGCTTCTGCCAATAAGCGTTCTTACATCTTCTTCTTCAATTCTTTTACCGCCCGAATACGCCGCTATTTTTTCAAGCTCTATTTTCACGGCCTGTGTGTCGTTTCCTTTAAGCTCCACAATCAGATTAACAGCCTGGTGCGAAATCTCAATGCCCTCCTTCTTAAAAAAAGAAGGTATCCATTTTTTAATATCTTCTTCCGTGGGTTTATCGGCTAATATTACAGCCATATTCTTTGAGGCGTTTTTGAAAAAAGATGTTTTTTTGACGTTATTACCCGCGGAAACAACAAGTATGCTTGTTTTGTAAGGATTTTCTAAATATAAGGAAATAGATTTTTCAAACTCTTCGGTAAGATTCTCAGCTGCCTTTATTAAAACAACTCTGTTATCCGCTAAAAACGGCATGGTGTGCAAAGAATCCATTATTTCTTCTATTTTTTCGGGGGTATAAGCGGAGAAGTTCAGATCTATTTCGCCCGGTGAAAGGAATTTGTTCTTTATTTTACTTTCTTCTTTCTCGCGGATGTAATTATCGTCGCCGATAATAAGGAAATTAGTGGACATGGTTAAATTTTTTACGTTTTTACCAATTTTCGACGGTTCGTTCTACGATCCTTCTTGAAAGGTCCTTTACTGCTTCATTCGTGGCTTCTGCCGCCGTTTTCTGGCTCTTCCCCACAACATTGTATGAGGACTGGCCCATAAAACTTTTTTCCTGCCACATTAATTCGCCTGTATGATTATCGTAGAGCTCTATATCTACACGCAGCTCAACTCTAAACTCTTCTATATCGCCATTTCTGTCATAGCTTAAAGGGAACTGTCTTATATCAACAAGAGAGCCCTTCATCAGCATATCGGCCTTCGCCTGACTTTCTATGGCAAGATGCCTGTCATAAATAAAGGCATCAATAACGCCCCTCGTTATATCGGTTTCAAGGCCCGGACGGTAATAAAAACTCATTCTTTTATCAGACACTTCTTTTGCGGGGTCTATTTTATTTAAAAAATTTTCGACCCTTATGGAGTCCATGCCTTCGGGCAAAAGCGAGCCTGAAGAATACCCGCAGCCAACCATGCCGAGTACAACAATAATCGAAATTAAGAACTTAATAAAGTACTTCATTCTTTTACCTTTTCTTTTAATTTCTGTATTTTTAGTTCCGCTATTTCAGCGGCCGTAGTATTTGGATATCTGGCTTTGACGTCTTTGTAATAAACTATAGCGCTTTTATATTTTTTCTGTCTTTCATAAAATTCAGCTATTTTTAAATCACTCATGGCCTTCTTGGATTTTAATGATTCCAGCATCTTATCGGCTTCTTCGGCAACAGAAGGAATAGCGGTGTTCTTGGATATGCGCTCGAACTTCTCAAGAGCGCCTTGGGTGCTCTCCTGATCGTATTCCGGATCCTTGGAAGCTTCATACATTGTATACGCCACTTCGTACTTGGCCTCATTATTAAAACTGCTGCTGGGATAATCGTTAATTATTTTCTCGTACGTATCGATGGCCTCGGAATACTTTTTCGCTCTTCTATAGCAGGACGCCATCTCAAAAAGGGACTTATCGGCATATGGCCCGAATGGGCTGTTGTCGACTATTTTCTTGTATATCTCTATAGCCCTCTCCAAAGAAAGAGAAAGTTCAAGATCTATAAGCTTGGGTTCTTCTTTATTCTTAAAAATGTTTGCGATATCATATTCTTTCTGTATTATCTCGTCCATTCTCTTGGTGTATGGATAGTTATCTATGGTCTTCTGATAATTCTGAAAAGCGAAATAATATTTGCCCTGCTCCTCAAACGATCTTGCGGCATAATACTGCGCTTCCGGAGCCAGGTCTGAATCCTTGTATGAACTGGTAAGGCGCACAAACTCATCGGCGGCTCTTTTAAAATCCCCTTCTTTATAGAATTTCATGGCCCAATCATACTGTTCCTGGGGGCTGTCTTTAACGGCATACTTCGGGTTTACAAACTTATTTTCTTTAGGCGTCCACAGCCAAAAAGCGAATGAAACGCTGTTTAGTGAAAAGGCAAATAAAAATAGTAGGGTAAGAATTATTTTTTTCTTCATAAGACTTCCAATTGTATAATAAAAAAAGTGGTGTTGTCAATCTTATTTAAGCACACAACAACACCACTTTTTGCAAAAGCCTTTTAAAGCCCACTTTGAGCGGCAAATTTAATCTCCGGATATCTCGGTCTCCGCCTCGGTAGATCTGGAAGAAGATTTCTCCGCATCCCCTTCTTCAGTATCATTATAAAGATTGAGGCTCTCAACATACTCTGAAATAAGCTCTTTGTCCTGTTTGGACATTTCTAAAAACTGGTTGCCTATTTCATACTCATTCCCGGAAGGAGATTTTTTGATCCATGCCACTTTTGTGATGGCTTTGACTGGTTTGGTGAACATGGGAATATCCAGTTCTAAGATAAGACGACAGGCCATGGAAATGAATTCAGAAGTACGAAAACGTATTCCACCTTCGCTTAAATTTTTGGTAAGCGAACTGGACCCCAAACCACCAGCGTTACCGCGTAAGGTGCGATACCTTACGGGCACATGGGTTTTCACCCTAGAATATTTTCTCCTCTCTATCCCTTCTCCCACTTTTTACCTCCGTGTCGTCTTTAATATACCACATTTTTTGTCGCTTTACAAGATAAAATATTTACTCTTTATTTTTAATTTCTTTATATGAATCTGCCATTTTTACTGACATCCCGGTGAAAGTTGTTACATTTTCGCTTATGGCCGCGTTCTTTGAAACAACCTCGTCAACGCTTACACCGCCTATTTCACTGGATTCATCGGCATCAGCGCTACTCGAAATAAGTGATGTTGTATCTATGGACGCTGTTATATTGTTCTTTGTCACAGAATAGGAATCCTTAGTAGCAAGCAGATCTTTTTCTAGATCCGTCGGCCCTACTGGTACCGGGGCTCCATCAACGTGATATCCCAGATCAGACCACGAAAGTTCAGGCATTTCAGGTATCGCCTGATTTACCGTAGAACCTACCATCGTTGAAATGCGAGCTGTAGTTAAATAACTTGAGCTCTGGAAATTATAGCCTGCCCTATAGATGTATGACCCTACATATATCCAATTGAAATTTCCGCCGCCTAAATCTTCTCCCTTTTTATAAATGTGTTTCACATCGTACAGTATTGTAGTAGATAAACCGCTGAAATTTCTTACATATTCATACATCGTATCTTCACCCTTACTATTTTTTGTAATTTCCCATCTTAAAAGGCTTTGGGTTCCAACCTGCTGATACTTATAGATGTTGTAATAGCCAAGGTAAACATCATCTTCGTATCCGGGTGTGCCCTTATCGTTGTAGGCCCTCTTCCATGCGATTTCGAGGTTGCCGGACTGGTCATACTTATAAGCGCTCGAGTCGTCTCTTTTGTCAGCCGTATTAACTCCCGTTACATATTTGTAAACAAGCCTGTTACCAGTTGCTTTTTCATAATAATATGTTTCAATAAGCGTTTTGCTGCCTGATAAATACTGATAGTATTCCATGCTATTAACCCATGGATTTAAAGAGTTGTTCGGATAATGATAAGTGTATTCATAGGTTTCTATAAGATTTCCGGTGTCCATGTTCCATACATCTTTTACGGCAACCCTGCCATCGACAGGATTACTTGAAGATATAAAAGTGAACTCATACCTGCGACTATCAGTATGGTTATCAATCCTGTATACTCTGCCGTAATATCTCCCCGCACCGTCCTGCTTATAATTTTCATCGTTATAATAGTAAGTTACTTCTTTTCCGTATAGGTCGTTATTTACATCATCGCCGGTTTCATTAACATCTCTAACACCATTGGAGTTCGCATCGCCTTCCATTGCATTGTTATCCCCATCGGGGTTGAGTTCAAGTAAGATATATCTTGTTTCAAGCCTTGCGTTCACATCGTCACGGAAGTCGTAGCGTTCGATAATCGAATCATCACCGGCGTCTCTCTTAATTTTAGAGATAACCCTTAAAGGATCGGCTGCCGAATAAACAAATTCGTAATACCAGCCTTCTGTGATGTTGTTTATTCTTTCAAGTCTTCCGATCCCAACCTCAGAATCAACAACTTCGTAATCCTTGTTATTTCTATAGTAATAAACAACATTATCGCCGCGAAGTTCCCCTGAAATTGTTTCACTTATAATC
>JBFZAV010000058.1:0-3744 GCA_041308745.1 Candidatus Omnitrophota bacterium
GATACGATCGAAGATGTCGTTGAGCCCTATCTTTTAAAGATGGGTTTTTTAAGAAGAACTTCCCGGGGGCGGGAACTTACTGATAAAGCTGTTGAATACCTTGGAAAGGTCCCTAAAAAACTATTGTAGGGGCAAGGAACGTTTTCGTATATCGTATGTCGTCTATCGTATATCGCGGCGCGATCGATATACGTCATACGAACGACGATGTACGATATTATGATTCAGTTTTTTGGAAAAAATTTAATTATTTTTGGTTTAGTTCTCATTGCGCTCGGCGGCATATTTTATTTTGCCGGAAAGTTGGCGTGGTTTGGAAAGTTGCCCGGTGATTTTTTTGTTAAAAATGAAAATTTTACTTTTTATTTTCCCCTTACAACATGCATTCTTATAAGCATAGTTTTATCAATACTTTTTTATCTATTTTCGAGAAGATGATAAAACGTCCGCTATTATCAATTATCATACTTTTTGTCAGCGTTTCTGTTTTTATGTTTTTCTTTCCGATTCTTTTAAAAGACGGCAAAGACAATGGGCCGTCGGTTCGCGTCAGAATTCTGAATAATGAAAAAAGCATTAACCTTATTTTAGGAAAGCAATTCGAAATAGTTGATCCTATTACTAAAACCGCCGTTACAGATGCTGATTTTTTGAGAGGCGTAGTTGATCTTACTTTCGATCCCGAGGGTCTCTTAGTCAACGGGCATTTCTTAAAAATTGGAAAAATAAGAATTCTTCCTTCCCAAAATAAAGACGTTATCGTTAATAAAGTGCCTTACCGGGGCTATGTTGACATAATTAATGATGGGGAGGGCTTGAGCGTTATTAACACCCTCAGCATTGAGGATTATTTGAAGGGCGTTGTTCCGTGCGAAGTTAACCCATATTGGCCGTTCAGCATGCTTAAGGCCCAGGCTATCGCGTCCAGGAGTTTTGCGGCTTACCAGCTTTTAAAGAGGAAAAATAAAAGTTATGATCTCACTAGCGATACTTTTTCGCAGGTCTATAGGGGAAGGCTTAAAGAAAATGGAAGAACGACCAAAGCCGTACGGGATACGAGGGGCAAGGTTTTAGTTTATAAAGGAAAGGTTCTCGCGGGCTATTTTCACTCATGCTGCGGGGGTCACACGGAAAATGCTTCAAAGATCTGGAATCATGACCTCGAGCCGTTTAAAGGCGTAAAGTGTAAGTGGTGCAGATGGAGCCGTCATTATAAGTGGAAAACAAGAATTTCTAAAGATGAGATTTTGGAAAAACTTATGAAGAAAGGGTATAATGTAAAAAACATTACGGCCATAAAAGAAGGCAAAAGAAACTCTTCCGGAAGACTTGAAGGAGTTATTGTTTATGACGGAAACAATAAATATGAAATTGATGCCGAGAGTTTTAGGGCCATTATTGGAAGAGGCGCCCTTAAAAGCGCGAATTTTCGTATCGGAAAGTTTTTAGGGCGGTTTACTTTTAAGGGCCTGGGGTGGGGCCACGGTGTCGGCATGTGCCAGTGGGGAGGATTCGGCCTTGCGGTAAGATGGAAAAGCGCGGAGAAGATACTAAAATATTACTATCCGGGAGCTGCGATAGAGAGCCTGGAAAAGGTGTTTGAGAGGATTAAGGATTAAGATTCGTACTATCGTATAGCGAACTATCGTATATCGACCACGATAGCACGATATACGATCGTACGATACACGGTACAAAACGAAAGGATAAACGTGAAGCTTAAAGATTTTTATTATGAACTTCCTGAAGATTTAATCGCGCAGGAACCGCTCAAGCAAAGAGATAGCGCCAGGCTGATGGTGCTCAACAGAAAAAATAAAAGCATCGAGGAGAAGGTTTTCAAAGAAATTTCATTTTATCTCGAGGAAGGCGATTGCCTTGTTCTCAATAATACCCAGGTAATCCCGGCAAGACTTTTTGGGGAAAGAAAAACCGGAGGAAAGGTGGAAATTTTTCTGCTTGATTCCGAAGGAGATGAACTCCGGGCCCTCATTAAACCCTCAAAAAAAATCAAAGAGGGGGAGAGTATAAAACTTGAAAACGGTGTTATTGCGACTGTCGGCGGCGAAGCCGATGCCGGGAGGTTTGTTAAGTTTGATTCTCCGATTGAGAAGGTTTTGGAAGGCGGGCACATACCGCTTCCTCCCTACATCAAGAGAGAAGACACTGCAAGAGATATAGAAAATTACCAGACGGTTTATTGCTTGAGGGAAGGCGCTACAGCCTCGCCGACAGCGGGCCTTCACTTTACAAAAGATCTTTTGCAGTTTTTGGATTATAATGGGGTAAAGATAGAATATGTCACTTTACATACAAGTTACGGCACTTTTGCCCCGGTTAAAGAAGAAGATATTGAAAAACACAGAATGCATCCTGAAAGTTTTGAGCTTACCGAGGAAGCGGCAACTGTTATAAACAAGGTTAAGAAGGCGGGTAAAAGGGTGTTTGCCGTGGGAACAACTTCGACCAGAGTTTTAGAGAGCGCGGCCATAAAAAAAGGCGAGGTGGCTCCAAAAAGCGGCGAGACAGAACTGTTTATTTACCCCGGATATGATTTTAAAATTATAGATGGTCTAATAACAAACTTTCATCTGCCGGAATCCACGCTTCTTATGCTTGCATGCGCTTTTGCCGGAAGAGAATTTTTGTTTGAGGCCTATAAAAAAGCAATAAAAGAAAAATTCAGATTTTTTTCTTATGGCGATGCGATGCTTATCGTTTAATAAGTGAGAAGTGAGAAGTGGGAAGTAAGAAGTAAGAAGCAAAGAAGTAATTTAACAAAATTGTTTTGGAATAAAAAGAAGGAGTGGTGGTTTATGAAGAAGATATATGCTTTAATGGCGATTTTAGCCTTAAGTTTCAGCGTAAACGCTGATGCCCTGACAGTCAGAACGGAAGCTCTTTCTAGCGGCACATATGAGGACGGAGAATATACTAAAACCAACGAAAAATTCGAAGCTGAATATGTAATCGACGAAGAAGCCGCGACCATTAAAAGGCAAAATGTCTATGAAAGTACGAGAGAAGGCAGAGATGAAGAAGTTGCCGTGTACGATATAACCAATGCCATGGCAAGTGAAGGGCTCTCGGCCCTTATGGTTTCGAGGAAGAATATGAGGCAGAAAATTTATACCGGCATAAAAGATGATGAAATTGATTCTGTTGAATTAATTATGATTGGAGAGACTTTTTACCAGATATGCATGGCAGCTAATGGAAAGTTTTACATAGAATACGGGAAGGTCGAAAAAATAAGTGATTAATTAAAACATAAAAGAGGTCCAAATGACCCATGATAAAAAGAATATACTCATTGTAGGCGGCGGAACGGCCGGTAATGCGCTGATTGATGTTTTTAAGGACAGCCTGCACGTAAATATTGCCGGTGTGGCAGATGTTAATCTCAACGCTCCCGCCATGGAAAAGGCAAGAGGTCTCAACATTCGCACCGCAGCTGATTATCATGTGTTCTTGAATGAAAAGCTCGATGAAATAATAAATGCTACCGGTCTTGATGAAATTCAGGACGAACTGGAAAGAGTTTGCCCTAAAGGTGTTGAGGTTATAGGCGGGCATACAGCCAAGATTATTTGGCTCCTCATTAAGGAGCACAAGGAGATAGAGGAAGAGCTTCGAAAAAACGAAAGAAGGGTTTTTGCTGTTAATAAGACGCTTTTAAGTCTTGGAAATGATTATGAAAAAAATATACAGGCGCTAACCGCGTCATGCGGTGAAATATTGGAA
>JBFZAV010000059.1:0-5938 GCA_041308745.1 Candidatus Omnitrophota bacterium
GCCTGATATTCGGCTAAGCGCTTTTTTTGTTCGACCATGGCGCCGTATTCGCGGTAAAGGAGAGTGGAAACAAAGAGGAGAATAAAAAATCCAAAGAAAAACCGGGTTATGTTCATAATACCATTATATTCTTCGAGACCTTTTTTATATTCCTTGTTAATGTCGTATACAAGAAGGTTCCCGATCTCTTTATCGCCGTATCTTATGGGGTAGACGTATTCGGCGTTTAGAATGTCCACTTCGTTTACCTCTTCAAGTATGCTTTTCATCTGGCCGGACGAGTCTTCATATATAAAATTTACGCTTAAAAAGGGAATATCGTTATATTTGTCTATAAACGATTTAATGTTTCCAGTTGTGGGCTCGGGAACCTCTTTTTTAAAACTTTTATATATTGATGCGGCAAGGCGTTCCGCTCTTTCCAGGTTATATGTGGTGGGTTTTTCTATGAAATACTGGTACATGATACTGCTTTGCTTTGTCTGGAGGAATGTAAAGAGAAACCAGCCGAGTGTGGATAGAATAACAAGGTAAGCGATGTATCTGGTTTTGAGCATTCGTATTATCATGGTTGGAACTATTATACCTTGTAGACGGAAAAAAGCCAAAAGGGGAGGTTGAAAACTTCTACCAAATGTGTTATATTTCAAGCGGGGTTTATTAAGGAGGGATAATGAATAACGAAAGATATACCGGAAAAGACGTAGTTGAAATCGCCGTTCAGGCAAAGGCAAGGGGGGTTGAGCTCTACATGATGCTTGCCAGAAACAGCGAAAATTACCATGTGAGCAACCTCTTTGCGGAACTGGCCAAGAAAGAGGAAAAACACAAACTGGAACTTAAAAAATGGCTTGATTATCTTTCGAAAGAGAAGCGGGAAGAGGCCTATCCCGGCGAAAAATCCCTGTATCTTAAGGCCCTTGTTGATTCGAACACCTTTAACTGCGATAAGCAGAAGACCCAGCTTCTTGAGACGACCATAAGCGAGGAAGAGGCTCTTCAGGCCGGAATCACGTTTGAAAAAGATTTTATTCTTTTTCTGCACGATATCAAAAGACATATCGCGGATAAGGAAGACAGCATAGTTGATTCTTTAATAGAAGAAGAGATTAATCATTTAAGCGAGATGTTCCATCTTAAAGACAAAATAGCTAAGGGAGAGAAGTAGCCTTAAAGCGCAACTTCCGCCATTTTTCTCACCGAATTAATAAGAAATATTTTATCGGCATTTTTAAGGTCCTCTAAGTAGAGGACCTTTTCTTTTAAGGGAAGTGTTTTGGATTCGAAAAGGAATTTTCTGTAAACCCCGTCAAGAACCCCTGAGGAGAGGGGCGGAGTAAAATATTCGTTATTTTTTAGTATTACGATATTGCTTATTGCGCCTTCGGTTATTTCGTTTTCAATATTACTGAATATTACATCAAAATAGCCTTCATTCTTATATTTTTCATATTCTTCATTGTAAAGCGCGCGGTTTGTTGTTTTGTGGAAAAGATAAACATCATTCTTATCGGTTTTTTTGTCCGATACGGCAATTTTAAGAATTTCTTTTTTGTTTACGCTAGTTTCGTCGTAAGTAATCGAAAAGAGGCCGTTTTTTGAAAGGAGAAGCCGCACCCGGTAAGACTTGTAGACGTCAAAGTCAGCTGATTTTTCCAAAAGGGCGGTTTCGATTTTTTCGGGGATCATTTTAAAAGAAAAATATTTTGCCGATCTTTTAAGCCTGTTTAAGTGAAGCGCAAGAAGAAAATAGTCGCCGCTTTCCCAAAGGATAGTTTCTATTAATTCAAACTTGCCTGACGATTCGTTGGTTAGAAAAGAGCCTTTAAGAATGCTTTCTTTATATTCGTCCCGCGGCTCGGAATCAATTATTATGCCGCTACCAAGGCCCATTTCGCCCTTATTGGTCGCTTTTTCTATCAGCACAGTTCTTATGGAAACATTGAATATCGCATTATTCTCGGGAGTAATGTATCCGATACTTCCGGTGTAAATTCTTCTCGGTTCATGTTCTATTTCTCTAATAATTTCCATGGTTCTTTTTTTTGGAGCTCCCGTAACGGAGCCCGAAGGAAAAATGTTGGAAAAGATTTCTTTCCAGGTAATGTTATTTTTTAGTTCCGCCTTTATTGTTGAAGTCATCTGGTAAAGCGTGTCGTATTTTTCTATTCTAAAGAGTTCCTCCGGCAAAACGGTTCCGGTTTTTGATATTCTCCCGAGATCGTTCCTGAGTAAATCAACGATCATAATATTCTCGGCCCTGTTTTTGAGGGAATTTTTCAGGCGGTTTCTGTTAAAAGCGTCTTCTTCAAGGGTTTTGCCTCTTTTTATGGTGCCTTTCATGGGTTTGACCGTGATCGCGGAGCCGGATCTATTAAAAAAAAGTTCCGGAGAAAGGGAAAGGATCGACCACTTTTCAGTATCTATAAACGAGGCGTACGGCACGTTTTGCTTGTGCCATAATTCATTAAAAAACGCTAACGGGGAGCCGCAAAAATCAAACTTATACTTAAAGGTATAGTTAACCTGGTAGGTGTTGCCGTCTTTTAAATGAGTTTTTATCTTTTCGATTGAGTCTGTGTATTCGTTTTCAGAGGCGCTGTAAAGGCTGTTGAATATACTGAATGTGTTATTTTCTTTTTCTCCAAAAGAGAATAAAACTTTATCCATGCTTATTCTTTCAAAATTTTCAAATATTCCAAAAAGGATAAAAGGGAAGGCCTCTTTTTTCGGCGTGTCAATTTCCTGGAAATAAAGCCCGGTTTCGTAAGACAGAAAACCCGCGGCATAAAAGCCCTTTTTTATGTAATCGTCAAGAAGCTCCAAAGTATTGTTTATGCTTCTTGTTTCTTCGCAGGAAAGGATCGTTACTGGATCCTTAAATAGTATTATCTCGTCGGTTTCGTTATGCGAATTTTTTTCCGAGAAGAGAAAAGTATCCATATTGTTAAATATCTTTTAGAAGCAGATTATCCGGAGAGCTTTTTACGAGACTATTGAAACCCTCCAGGGAATTTACGAGTCTCTTAAGCTCTTCTGAATCCGCGACGGGTATATTTTGGTTGCCGCGCCTGTCAAGCGCGTCAATTGCGTACTTTATCGTGATTTCGCAGATGTCATGCGCCGGCTGGTAAGAACTTTCTTTATTGTCTTTTCCGGGGATTTCGGTTAAAAGTCCCGAGTGAACAAGGTCAAAAATTATCTGGCGTACAAGTCTTATGGGAGTTTCAAGTCTGTCGGATATTTCGTCGTCCGTAAGAGGCGGTTCTTCTTTTGCGAAGCTTTTTGAGACAAGGTTCATAATCCTTAAAGAAATAATTTTTTTAAAATAACTGCTTACGCCTAGACAGTCCGGTTCGAATTCATAGGTGTCAACGTTCTGATGGGCGAACGATATCTCCGCGCCGAAAAGAACTATTGTCCAGCTTATCTGGACCCATACTAAAAAGAGGGGAAGCGCCGCGAAGCTTCCATAGATGGCGTTATATTGAGACACACCTATCTGGAAATCAATATAGATAAACTGTACTACTTGGTAGATCGTACCGGCGATGATTCCGGCAAGAAGAGCCGATGAAAATTTAACTTTTGTGTTCGGCATAAAGATGTATACGAAAGTGAAAAGAACCCAATAAAGCGTATACGGAAGAATTTTAAGGGCCGTAAAAATATAAGGGCTTAACGCCCCGAGAATCTGAATCTGAGAAGTAATGTTTTGAACCTGGGAGGCTATAAAAACCGTTGCGCTGCTTGATGCTATGACAAGAATAGGGCATATAAACATTATGGAAAGGTAATCGCTGAATCTTCTGCCTAAGGATCGAGGCGTCTTTACGCCCCAGATGTAATTAAACGAAAGCTCGATATTTCCAAGAACATTTATAACCGTCCAAAAAAGTACGGCAACGCCTATGCCGGCGACAAGCCCGCCTTTTGTGTTTTCGAGAAGCGTATTCGCAAACGTTGTTACCTGAATCATAACTTCCTGCTGGCCCGAAAACTGCGCCATGAGCTGTTCTTCGAGTATTTTCTGAAATCCGAATCCCTTCGCGACGCCGAAAGCCATTGCCACGACAGGAACGATTGAAAGAATGCTGAAAAAGGTGAGGGCGGAAGCCCTTAACTGAAGATTATCTTCCTGAAAACCTTTTATGGCCAGAAGAAAAGTCCTGATCTGTCTTAATAAAAATGACTTTAGCTTGGGCTGTTTCCTAGCCTCAATTCTCCATATGTCCGTGCTTATAAAGCTAATAAGTTTATCAAGAATAGGGTTCTTTTTTCTTGGGTACATAACTCTCCTCATTAGTTAGAATTTAGCATTTGGGGTTTAGTGTTCGGTATTAACTATATGGTATACAGTTTTAAGTGAAAAGGCAAGGGGGAACTGGGGAGTGGGATTTGTTAAAAAAGCATGGTATACTAAAACAACGCAAGCAGACATGTGTGGTTAAGATGTATTGAAATAGAGGAGATATGTTGTGAAAAGAATATTATGCTTTGTATTTATTATTTGTGCCTTTATGGTTTCTCGAGCAAACCATAGTTTTGCCGGGGAAATAAGTGCGCTTAGCAAGGAAGAGCTTGTTGGGGCGTTGGCTAAGGCTGAAGCAGGTACAGTTATTAAGCTTATGCCGGGTGAATATAAAGGGGGTATTTTCATTAGGGAAGTTAAGGGGGAAGAAGGACTGCCGGTTATAATATCCGGAAATGACAAAGAAAATCCCCCGGTTTTTATTGGCGGAGGAAGAGAAGCAATGCATTTGACAGATTGTGAATATATTGTTCTTAAAGACATAACTATAAGAGAATACCCAGAGAATGGCATAAACATTGATGATGGCGCAACCCCTGAAACTCCGGCAAAGCATATTATGCTTGAAAATGTGACTATTGAAAATATTGGTCCAACCGGGAACAGCGATGCGCTAAAGCTTTCGGGGGTGGAACATTTTTTTGTGAAAAACTGTACATTTAAAGGGTGGGGTGGATCAGCAATAGATATGGTAGGGTGTCATAATGGGGTAATCGACAACTGTGATTTTTTGGGCATTAAGGAGTATTCTCAAAATACCGGAATACAAATGAAAGGTAATTCAACTAATATTTTCGTGAAAAACTCATTTTTTAAAGATGCGGGGCAGCGCGCCATTAATATAGGAGGTGTTACGGGGTTAGAGTTTTTCCGACCTTATGTTGCAGGGTTTGAGGCAAAAGACATTACAATAGCCGGCAATCGTTTTGTCGGAAGCGAAGCTGCAATAGCTTGGGTTACCGCAAATGGGGGACATGTTTATCACAATACTTTTTTGTTTCCAGAAAAATGGGTCCTAAGAATTTTACAAGAAACAGAAGATACGAATTTTGAACCATGCCATGGCGGTATTTTTGAAAAAAACCTGATTGTTTTTGATAAACGTGTTAAAGTCTTTGTGAACGTTGGAGCAAATACTAATCCAAAGAGCTTCAAGTTTTCTAATAATGCTTGGTACCAGGTTGATGGCTTTAGGAAGCCATCTCTTCCAGTCAGAGAAGAAAAAGGCGTATATTGGGTAAATCCTAAACTGCAAGACATGAAGATAATATCAAAAGATCCGCGTTTCTCAGATATTGGTGCTGATGTATATATTGAAAAAGACTAATCCTTCCTTCTTGAAATCTAGAAAAACAAGAGTATTTAGAGGACGCCATTTAAAAAAAACTACCTTCGGTGTGTAGTTGCGGGCGTTAATTCGTAGTAGACCTACAACCTTAAAAAAATCACTTATAAGATATAAAAATGCAACGGTTCAAAATTATACTCGTTTTCTATATTATGAAAAAAAGCATACTTAAAAACTTTCCAGAATTCAACTTCGATGATATAATCCAGTGCTTTATTTGGATGAAAACTAGCAAAATATAGAGAGGATGTTTTGCTAGTAAGGAGCACTAATAGCTT
>JBFZAV010000060.1:0-2756 GCA_041308745.1 Candidatus Omnitrophota bacterium
AATTTTATACGTCCCTGACAAGGAATAACCAAACAGCCTATTAATAGCCTACTATTTCTATTTTTTGGAATGGACGATTATTGTGACGTAGTTTTTAAGATCCAGGATCTCGTTTGCGACCTTCGCCACATCGTCTTTTGTGACTTTTTTAAGCTTTTCAGGATAAGACTTGTAGTCGTCATACCCAAGCCCGTAAAGCTCATCAAGGGTAAGTATCATCGAAATTGAAGAGTTTCTCTCCAGAGAAAGCGCATAACCGGTTAAATTCGCCGCTTTGGAACTTTCTATCTCTTCATTGCCAAAATCCCCTTTTTGCACTTTCTTAATAGCATCCAAAATAAGGGATTCGGTCTTTGCCAGGTTTTCCTCGGTAGTCGCGGCATAGATAATAAAATATCCAGGGTCAACGGCCGGAACGGCCCCTGAACCGCTCGTGTAAACAAGGCCTTCCTTTTCACGTAATGAATAAAACAAAATACCGTCAGAACCGGAAAGAATCGAGCTTAAGACCAATAGCGCGTCTTTTCTGCCGTCTTTAAGCGTTACGCCCCTAAACCCCATAAGAAGAAGCGCCTGCTCCTTCTTCATATCAACGTCTTTTCTGTTTGACCCAACGAGAGGGCTCATCGCAGCCGATTTTTGAGAAGAGCCTTTTTTACCGGCAAGATTTGAAAACCTTTTAGAGATGTTTTTAAATATCATTTCTGCGTTAACATCCCCCACAACCGTAATGACGGTTTCTTGCAGGATCATGTTATTCGAATAAAACTTTTTTATATCCTTTTGCGAAATCTTTGATACGGTCTCTTCCGTTCCGGCGGTATCCATCGAATAAGGATGCTCCGCGTATAAAAGTTTTTTCAAGTTTTTTACGCCATTATCAAAAATATCGTCATCCTGTTCTTTTATTGCGGCAAGGATTAATTTTTTTTCTTTAGAAATCTCCGTTTCCGGAAAAACAGGATTTTTTATCACATCTTCAAAAATATCCAGTCCTTTATCAAGATCTTTGGATAAAACATTCATGGAAAGACCAAAACTATTCATGCCGCTGAAGGGGCTTAGATTTCCGCCCATCGCCTCAAAAACCGGAACGATCTCCCTCTCACTTCTCGTTTTTGTGCCCTTAACAAGAAGCGCTGCCGTAATATTGGAAATGCCGTTATTCTCTTTTGTCTCCGCAAGAACACCTCCGCGCGATGCCAACGTCACCGTAACAATAGGAAGTCTGGGGCGCTCCTTAATAACCAATCTCACTCCATTAGCCAACGTAAAAAATTTTTCTTCGCCCGAAAATTTTGCATCCTTTTCTTGGGCGGTTTGAAGGTTTTCATTTTTTTTGACAAAAAACTTGGGAAGCATTTTTATAGTTGTCGAATTATCTTCTTTCAGGTATTTGTTGGCCGCCTCCTGAACCCGGATCAAGTTAACCTTCTTTATTTCATCCACATATTTTTCATGAAAATGCGGATCGCCCGTCAAAATGTAGGAATTTGTCACAGAAGAGGCCATATTTGTCACACCTTCCTGGGAATGGACATATCCCGACACCACAATGTTTTTAGCCCTGGAGAGTTCGGCCTCGTCCAGTTTCGCCGACTTAAGCTCTTCAATTACCGAAAATATCTCTTTTCTGGCCTCATCGAGCTTTTCAGGATCTCCAACACCCGTTATTACGAATAAACCGGGATATCTCGGCGTGTAATTTGAGCTCCCGACAGAATACAAAAGCTCTTTCTCTTTGACGAGACGTTTATAAATTCTCGAATCTTCACCCTCTCCGAGCAATATACTCAAAACATCGGTTGAATATAAATCTTCGGAATAAAGGCTAGTTGTGTGAAAGCCTAAGGCAAGATACCCCAAAACTATATCGGCGGGTATCTCCGCCTCTCTTTTATCAATCTGCACCGGTTCTTCGTAAACATCTGTCGGCCAGAGTTTCTCTCTTTCATGCTTGGACATTGCGCTTCCGACGATATCAAGCGCTTTTTTCTCTTCAACCCCTCCAACTACAGCCACAACCATTCTATCCGGGGTGTATGCGCTTGCATGGTAATTATGCAAATCTTCAATGGTTAGTTTAAGCAGGGATTCTTTATATCCTATTATGGGATATTTATAGACGTTTAATGTGTACGAACGGCTAAAAAGCTCCTTTATCTGACGAATCATTGGATCATCATTCCTCAGATTCATTTCGTTAAGGATTACATCTTTTTCCTTATTAAAATCTTCTTCCGTAAATACAAGCTCCATCACCATGCGCGACAAAAGATAAAACGCTTTTTCAAAATTCTCCCTGGGCACGGTAATGTAATACTCCGCTGAATCTATTCCCGTACCGGCATTTATTATGCCGCCGATTTCTTTAATTTCCTTTCTAAGCTCTTCCGAATTTTTATCACTTGTGCCTTTAAAAATAAGATGTTCGATTAAATGCGAAATCCCGCTTCCTGCGTATTTACCTTCATTGGAAAGCCCCGATAAAACCCTGATGTTTATTGATACGACACTAGAGTCCGGAAGATATTTTGCCACCGCGGTTAATCCGTTATCCAGTGAAAAAGTCTCGTATTCGTTTGAGATTTTTTCATCCGCTCGAAGAGTAAAAGGTGAAACAAAAAGTAGTATTGCTATTAGCAGATATCTAAAGTGTCGAATGGTCTTCTCCTTTATTTATAGTTTAATATATACAGGCAATAGCAGCAAGAGTCAAGGCTGATAATTTTATACATCCTTCTATAAAAAGCAGG
>JBFZAV010000061.1:0-3136 GCA_041308745.1 Candidatus Omnitrophota bacterium
CCCCAAGATAAAACGCATTATGTTTAAGGCCAAGAAAACCAAAGCGGCCGCTGAAGAAGGCGAAGCGGCGGCCGGTGCAGCCGGTGCGGCCGGTGCAGCCGGAGCAACTCCCGGCGCAAGCGGAGCAGCGGCAGGCGCAACTGGCGGAGCGGCAAAGGCTCCCGCTAAAGGCGCTGAAGCTAAAAAAGGCGCTGACGCCAAAGCGGCTGGCAAAAAATCCTAGTAGTATTTAAAAAAAATGGTTTCTTTCGAAGATTTTAAAAAAATAGATTTACGGGTGGCGGAAATACTTGATGTTGAAGACCACCCGAATGCGGACAAACTGTATGTTCTCAAGATCCGTCTTGGTAATGAGGATAAACAGATAGTTGCCGGGATCCGCTTGGCGTATGAAAAAGAGGCCCTTAAAGGCAAAAAGATAGTTGTTGTAAACAACCTTGAGAGCGCGACAATACGCGGAGTGGAATCAAGCGGGATGCTTCTTGCCGCAAAAAACGATAATGGCCAGCCTATAATTTTACTGCCTGAGAAAGATGTGCCATCCGGATCCCAGATCGGATGAAGATCGTAACTAGTTCCGAAATGTCCAAAATAGACAGCCTGGCCCAGGAGATTTTTGGCATCCCCCAGGTGGCCCTCATGGAAAATGCCGGTTCGGCAGTTTCAAGAAATATTCTAAAAGACTTCCCCGGCATACAAAGCAAGAAAATAGCAATTTTTTGCGGTAAAGGCAATAACGGCGGCGACGGCTTTGTATGCGCAAGGCATCTTTTTAATGAAAACCCCAAAAATATAACTGTCTTTATCTTTGATGAAAAAGCGATTAAAGGCGGAGCCTCAAGCGATAATTTTAATATAGTTAAGAAACTAAAGATCGATTTACGGTCATTCGATTCATATTTAGAGGCGGAGGGGAATAAATTTGATATTGTTATTGATTCTGTCTTTGGAACAGGTTTTAGCGGCGCCATTCCGGTAAATATTGAAAAAATTTTCAAAAAAATAAATTCCGAAAATTCTAAAAAATATGCCGTAGATGTCCCGTCAGGTCTTGACGCAACGACGGGGAAAGCGGCGCGGAATACAATTATTGCCGATAAAACCATTACTTTTGGACTCGCAAAAACCGGTTTTTTTATTGAAGACGGCCCCAAAGTATGCGGTGACGTGATTATTGAAAAAATCGGTTTCCCCAGAGAGCTCCTGCAAAATTAATAAAGGTCGGAGGCAAGTGGCAATCATAATAGCGTTATAGCCTTGTGACATTGTGGCCTTGCGACCTTGTATCGTTTTGACTTTGTCTAAACATATGCTATATTCTAAGAATCATGAAAACTATTAACGTAAATCTGAAAGAAAGAAGCTATAAAATCATAATAGGCTCCGGCGCAATAAAGACTCTTCCCTCAATAATAAAAGAGATGAAATATGCCGGTCCGATTGCGATAATTACTGATACTCTTGTAGCATCAAAGACCAAAAACATATATTCAAAAATATTCAAAAAAATTAAAAACGAGTCATTCCAGATATTGGTGCCTCCGACTGAAAAATCAAAGTCCTTTGAAGTTTTTCAGGATGTTATTCAAAAAATAAGCAGAAAAACTAAAAACCACAAGCCTCTTATTGTTGCCTTGGGCGGAGGCGTGGTAGGGGACCTTGCCGGCTTTGTGGCGGCTTCTTATAAAAGGGGAGTTCCCATTATTCAGATTCCAACTACGCTGCTCGCGCAGGTGGATTCCTCGATAGGCGGCAAAGTGGGAATAGACTTGCCCGAGGCTAAGAACCTGGTGGGGGCATTTCACCAGCCGAAAGCTGTGATTATTGACTTTGATTTTCTCAAAACGCTCCCTTTAAGACAGATACGAAACGGCCTTGGAGAGATAATTAAATATTCAATAATCAGAGACAAGGGGCTTTTTGCGTATCTTGACAAAAATATGAAGAAGCTTCTAAAGCTTGATAAGAATGTGCTTGAAAAAGTTGTTTACACCTCGGCTCTGATTAAAGCCGAAATGGTTGAAAAGGACGAGCGTGATGTTAAAGATATAAGGATAATATTGAATTTTGGGCATACCTTGGGTCATGCCATTGAGGCGGCAAGCGAATATTCGAATGCGTATAATCACGGCGAATCGGTTGCTGTCGGGATGCTTCTTGCCGGCGAAATCGCAAAAAGACTTGAAATGTTTAGCGATAAAGACTTTGAAAAAATGAAGAACCTGGTTAAGAAAGCCGGGCTTCGGACAGAAATAAAGAACTTATCGCTTAAAAAAATTTTAAGTTCACACGAGTATGACAAAAAGTTCACATCCGGCGCAAACAGGTTTGTATTACCCAGAAAAATAGGGCATGTCGACATTGTCGAATCTATCCCGGAACTCCTCATAAAAACTGTTTTAAGATTATATGTCAGAAAAACATAAGATAATAAACGTTTCTACCTCTAAAAAGGTTCAGCTTGTTGATGTAACAGGTGAGGTTGAAAAAATAGTTCAGGGCTCGGGAGTAAATAATGGCGTATGTTATGTTTTTACGCCGCACACTACGGCTGCGATAACGATTAATGAAAACGCTGATCCCGATGTCCAGAGAGACTTTGTTTTAGGGATAAATGAAATGGTTCCGGAAAATCTGGGGTATAGTCATTCGGAAGGAAATTCTCCGGCGCACATTAAATCGAGCCTTGTTGGCTGTTCCATGGCTGTATTTATCGAAAATGGAGCTTTAGTTTTAGGCCAATGGCAGGGGTTGTATTTCTGTGAATTTGACGGCCCGCGCTCAAGACAAGTGTTTGTAAAAGTGTTAAAACAAAATTAAATAGGCCTTGTGACATTGTGGCCTTGTGACCTTGCGACCTTTTTATGAATACACACACGATAGAATTAAGAGTCCGTTATAAAGATACCGACCAAATGGGAGTTGCGTACTATTCTAATTATCTTGTTTGGTTTGAAGAGGCCCGTACGGAATATTTTAGGGCGAGAGGTCTCGTATATAAAGATATCGAAATAAATCAAAAATTGTTTTTGCCGGTGGTTGAAGTCTACACAAGGTACAAGGCCCCCCTAAGATATGATGATCTTTTTATGGTAAAAACAAAACTTGATGAAATAGAGAAAAAACGTATTATTTT
>JBFZAV010000062.1:0-4826 GCA_041308745.1 Candidatus Omnitrophota bacterium
CCTGCGGAAAAAAAGAAAGAAGAGGAAATAACCGGCCCTACTGTGTCTCCCGTGAGACTTGTAAAGCGCGCCGAAATAAAAAAAGAAGAGGCAAAACCTCAAGAAAAGAAAAAAGATGATGCGTTAAAACCGGAAGCGGGCGAGGCGAAAAAGCATACGCATAAAAAGACTGTCATTAAAAAAGTTTTCAGGATGGCGGATATTAAGGTTTCCGCTGAAGGCGAAGAAGCCGGTGAAAAGAAAAAAAGCGCATTTAAAAGAAAAGAAAAAGAGCTGGAAGATGAAAAAATCGCTTTAGAGGCGAGAAGGGCCGAACCGAAGAAGTTTGAGCCGGTAGTTCTTCCCGAAGGCGTCCAGCCGGAAAAAGTTCAAATTCGTGTCCCCGTGAGCATAAGAAACATTTCCGCTAAAATAAATAAAAAACCGAACGAACTTATACAGTGTCTCATGGGCAAAGGTCTTCTTGTAAACATAAATCAGGAACTTGACGAGGATGTTGTAAGAAGCGTGCTCAAAGATTTCGGTTTTGCGCTTGAGATACCTCCTTCAATAGAGGAAGAGCTCCTTGCCGAACATCAGAAAGAAGCCGAAGAAAAAAATATTGAAACAAGGGCGCCCGTGGTTACATTTATGGGCCACGTTGACCACGGTAAGACATCTTTGCTGGATTATATACGAAATACCATGGTTGTGAAGTCGGAAAAGGGAGGAATCACCCAGCACATAGGCGCATATAAGGTTGTTACTCCAAAAGGTTCAGTTACATTTTTAGATACTCCGGGCCATGAAGCTTTTACGGCAATGCGCGCGCGCGGAGCCAATGCCACAGATGTTGTTGTTTTGGTTGTTGCCGCTGACGACGGAGTTATGCCGCAGACAAAAGAGGCCATAGATCATGCGCGTGTGGCGGAAGTGCCGATAGTTGTTGCAATAAACAAATGCGATTTACCCGGCGCAAATCCGGATCGTGTGAAGAGAGAACTTCAGCAGGAGGGTCTTGCGCCTGAAAACTGGGGCGGTAAAACGGTTATGGTTGAGGTGTCCGCAAAGACGGGTGAAGGAGTGGATAATCTTGTAGAAATGTTGATGCTTGAGTCGGAACTTCTGGAGTTAAAGGCCAACCCGTCCATAAGAGCCAGAGGGGTTGTTATCGAAAGTAAAAAACATCCGGTCAGGGCGTTGTGGCGACACTGCTTGTTCAGAACGGCACGTTAAAGGTTAACGATATGGTTCTATGCGGTGTCTATTACGCCAAAGTTAAGGCCATGATAAACGATAAAGGTCAGAGGATAGACCAGGCCCCGCCAGCTACTCCGGTAGAGATCTTAGGGCTTCAGGGCGTGCCGGAAGCCGGAGATGAATTCTTTGTGGTTCGGGATGAGAAAAAAGCGAAGACCATAGCGGAAATCAAACAGGCCGAAGTTAAGAAGAGAGGCCTGGCAGGCAATCAGCGAGTCACGCTGGAAGATTTGCACAGCCGTATAGCCGATGGAAGCATGAAAGAACTCAAGCTTATAATCAAGGCCGATGTTCAAGGTTCAGCGGAGGCTTTAAATAAATCTTTGATGGATCTTTCAACCGGAGAGGTTAAGGTAAACGTGGTTCATTCCACCGTAGGAAACATTAACGAATCGGATGTCATGCTTGCGGTGGTTTCTGACGCGATTATTATCGGGTTCCACACAAAAGTGGAAGCAAAGGCCGAGGATCTTGCAAAGGAAGAAAATATAGATATAAGACTGTATGACATTATTTACAGGGCTATAGATGAAATTAAGGCGGCTATGGAAGGGCTTCTTGAGCCTGAAGAAGTGGAGGTTTTCCAAGGGGCGATCCAGATCAAGGAGATTTTTTCCACAAGTAAAGGAAAAGTTGCCGGATGCGCCGTTACTAAAGGCACTGTGCACAGAAAGGACCTTATAAGAGTGAAAAGAGCGGGAGAAGTTGTTTTCGAAGGAAAAATTGAAAACCTTAAAAGGTTTAAAGATGACGTTAAAGATGTTAAAGAAGGTTTTGAATGCGGATTGACAGTTGCTAATTTTAATGATATCCGTAAGAATGATGTAGTTGAAGCTTATATAATTCAGAAAATAGCGAGAAGACTGGATGAAAAGAAGGAAAGAAATAAAGAAATAAAGAAGTAAAGATGACTATGAAAACAAAAATAATTTTAAGCGGAATGAGGCCTACGGGACAATTGCACCTTGGACATCTTGTGGGGGCTCTCAGCAATTGGGTTAAAATGCAGGAAGAATACAGCTGTTTTTTTATGGTTGCTGATTGGCACGCTCTTATGAGCGAATACGAAAACCCGTCCGACATCAGGAAAAACAGTTATGAAATAATAAAAGACTGGATGGCCTCGGGTATTGATCCCAATAAAAGTGTTATGTTTATTCGGAGCATGGTTCCGGAACATTTGGAGCTTGCAATGGTGTTTTCAATGATAACGCCTTTAGGGTGGCTTGAAAGGTGCCCTACGTACAAGGAACAGCTCAGGGAAATTAAGGGAAGAATGCTCCAGACTTACGGATTTTTGGGTTATCCCGTTTTGCAGGCGGCGGACATCGCGCTTTACAACGCCAATCTTGTTCCTGTAGGCAAAGATCAGGTGCATCATCTTGAACTTGCGAGAGAAATTATAAGAAAGTTTCACGCTCTTTACAATAAAGAGATTTTTAACGAGCCGGAGCCCATACTTACAAAGGTGTCAACGCTTGTGGGGCTGGATAACAGAAAGATGAGCAAAAGCTACGGCAACTACATAGCCTTGTCTGACGATGAAGAAACGATTCGAAAAAAAGTTTTCAGCATGTATACCGATCCGGACAGGGTTAGAGCTGATGTTCCCGGCAAAGTTGATGGAAACCCTGTTTTTATTTATCACGACGTTTTTAATCCCGACAAGG
Source organism: Candidatus Omnitrophota bacterium (assembly GCA_041308745.1). Lineage (GTDB taxonomy): Bacteria > Omnitrophota > Gorgyraeia > Tantalellales > Tantalellaceae > PPR-0476. The sequence goes on from JBFZAV010000062.1 coordinate 2,910, forward strand.
AAGAGGTTGACGATCTTAAGGCCCGGTATAAAACCGGTAAGGTTGGAGATGTCGAGGTAAAGAAAAAACTTGCTGTTGCCATTAATAATTATTTACTGCCCATAAGGGAAAAAAGAAATAAAATAACAGAAGAAGATGTTAAAAAGGTGTTTACCGAAGGATCCATAAAAGCCAGAAACCAGGCTCATAAAGTTATGATCCAGGTAAAAGAATGTCTTCATCAAATACATGAGTGAAACACTAAATCCTAAATACTAAACTCTAAAAGATAGGAAAGATCTTGGATTTAGGGTTTAGTGTTTGTTTAGGATTTAGCATTTAGAGTTTAGGATTTAATTTTTATGTCTTATAAAGTTAAGCTAAATATATTCGAAGGTCCGCTTGATCTCCTTCTTTTTCTTATTAAGAAGGAGAAGATAGACATATACGATATTCCCGTATCAAAAATTACCGAACAGTATCTTCAATACCTTGATATAATGAAACTATTGGATCTTGACATTGCCGGCGAATTCCTGGTAATGGCCGCTACTCTTATGCATATAAAAAGTAAAATGCTTCTGCCTCAGGAAGAAGCGGAATTGGAAGAGGGCGAGGAACTGGATCCAAGGGATGAGCTGGTAAGAAGACTCCTTGAATACAAAAAGTACAAGGATGCCGCGGGACATCTTCTTGAAATGAAGGATAAGAATAAAAACATTTTTATCAGAAGAGGCCCCAGCGGGAATGAGGCAGTTTATAAGGATGAAGAGGGCGAATATTTTGAGTCGAGCCTGTTTGAGCTTATTACCGCTTTCAGGAAAGTTTTAAAGAAGGTTCCAAAAGAAACTTTTCACGAGGTAATAAGAAATAAGTTTACCGTCAGCGACAAAATACACACTATATATCATCTTCTGGCTGAAAAATCGAAAATATATTTTTCATCTTTGTTTGGCGAAGCCAGCTGTAAAGACGAGATAATTGTTATTTTTCTGGCGGTGCTTGAGCTGATGAAGTTAAGAGAGATCATTATTGCGCAAAGAGATTTTTTTGAGGAAATAGAAATAATAAGAAATCCGGAAGTATCAAAACAGGATTAAGAATTAAGGATTATGAATTATGGAAGACAAAACACAAATTAAAAAAATTATTGAGGCCTTACTGATAGTGTCGGGCGAGGGATTGTCACGAGAGGATATCTTTAGGACTCTTGAAGACGCAACGCCAGAGTCGATAGATGAGGCCATAGGTCTTTTAAAGGAAGAATATTCTTCTCTCGAACGGTCCTTTAATATCGCCGAAATAGCCGGAAAATGCCGCATAGTAAGCAAGCCCGAGTATATGCCGTGGATAGGCAGGCTTTATGAACACGAACCCGAAAGGCTTTCGGTTCCGGCCCTTGAAACCCTTGCTATTATTGCCTACAAACAGCCTCTTACGAGGGCGGAAGCCGAAAAGATACGAGGTGTTGATGTGGGAGGCGTTTTAAAAACACTTTTAGAAAAAGAGCTTATTGAGGTAAGGGGAAGAAAGGATGCCGTCGGCCAGCCTCTTATTTACGGGACCACGGAAAAGTTTTTGCAGATATTCGGCCTTAATTCTCTGGATGATCTTCCGCAGCTGCGCGATTTTACCGAAGAGGATCTCGAATTTACCAAAAACAGGAATACGGTTGTTGAAAATGATAATACGGTGGGTTCAGAACCCCAAACCGATGATAATGACGACGCACTACGCCAGCCAAAGGCTGGTCCGCCTCCGGCGGAAACTCCAAACTCCGAACTACGAACTAACACAAAGGAGAATGAAACTGATGAAGCCGAAAAAATTGACTGAACTCAGGGAAAAAATTGACAAGTTAGATTCGGGAATTATCAAGCTTATTAACGAAAGAGGCTCGATATCGAGCGAGATCGGAGAAATAAAGAAAGCCAAGGG
>JBFZAV010000063.1:0-2592 GCA_041308745.1 Candidatus Omnitrophota bacterium
TTCATAATTCGTGTTCTCGTATATCGTATGTCGTCTATCGGACACGATATACGATCGACGAAATACGCTATACGAATCTTCACTTTACTTCTCCGCTTCGTTTATTATATAATGCGTTATTATGGAAGTTATAATTTTAATATTACTATCTATTCTAATTGTCCTCGTTGTCCTCGTTGCTTTTCTTATATGGAAAACAAATCTTTCGAACTCTGAAAAAACCCCGGTTGAATCTATTTTAAATGAAAAATTTATAGATTTTTCTGATAAGATTCGAAACACCATGGATAACACCCGGCAAGAGGTTGAAAAGTCCAAAGATGTTCTTTCCAAGAACGCGATTGACACTCTTAAACAGATAAGCCAGATGAGCACAACCATAAATGACCTTATTCATCAGCAGGAAAAGGCCCAGAAGCTGGGGCAGTCTCTTGAATATCTTCTGCAGACACCCAAGCTTCGGGGTAATTACGGTGAAACAATTTTGGAAGAGATGCTGGAGAGGGTTCTTCCCAATAAGATGATGTGGGAAAGGCAGTATTCGATTGACGGACGGGAAAAGGTTGATGCGGTTATCAAATACAAAGACGTCATTATTCCCATAGACTCGAAATTCCCCAGAGATGATTATCAGAAATATTTATCGGCGACTAATCCTCAGGAGAGGAAAAATAATTGGGCAAATTATGAGAAAGCTCTTAAAATCCAGATTAATTCAATAAAAGAGAAGTACATAAAACCCGATATGGGCACAACTGAATTTGCTCTTCTTTTTATCCCATCGGAAGCGGTTTATTATGAAACTATCGCTGAAAAAAATTACTTGGGTGATCCTTGTGAAATTTATGAATACGCCACCTCCAGAAAAGTTGTCCCGGTCAGCCCGAATACATTCTACGCTTTTCTTGAAGTAATTATTATGGGCGTGAGGAACATTGAAATAGTCAAAGAGACAAAAAAACTGCAGATGCTTCTTTCCAGGCTTGAAAAAGATTTCGGTCTTTTCTACAGCAATTTTGAAATAGTAGGTAAGGCCCTGGAAAGGGCCGTTAAGGCCTATGAGGTGGGAAACGGACAGGTCCAGCGCTATAAGAAAAATCTTGATTCCACTTTGAGTCTTGATAAAACTTTGAATGCGGATGTAGCCGAGATCGAAGATAAAGGCCAGATGTCTCAGGATAACTTATGAAAAAACAAGCAATGCTTTGGGAAAGGCTGGATAAATCGAACGTACGATGTAATCTTTGTTCCCACCATTGTCAAATCCCTGAAGGCGGCTTTGGTTTTTGCGGCATGCGGAAGAATATCGAGGGAGAGCTTTTTACCTTTGCTTACGGTGAAGTGATAGCAAATCATGTAGACCCGATAGAAAAAAAACCTTTTTATCATTTTCTGCCCGGTTCCTATTCTTATTCCATCGCGACCATAGGATGTAATTTTCATTGCCCGTTTTGTCAAAACTGGACAATATCGCAGGTCTCCGTGCGGAATGGAGAAATGGAGGGATATGAACTTAAGCCTGAGGAAGTGGTACGGGAAGCAATAAGAAATAATTGTAAAAGCATTTCATATACCTACACCGAACCGACCGTATTTTTTGAGTATGCTTATGACACGGCAAAATTGGCAAAGGAAAAAAGGCTCTATAATACTTTTGTAACAAATGGGTTTATGACGAAAGAAGCGATAAACGAGATAAAGCCTTATCTTGATGCGGCCAATGTTGATCTTAAATTTTTCAGCGATGCGTCTTATAAAAGCGTCTGTAAAGGATCGCTGCAGCCCGTTTTAGATTCTATTAGAAATTTTAAGGAAGCGGGAGTCTGGGTTGAAGTCACAACTTTGGTTATTCCGGGAGAAAATGATTCCGACGAGGAATTAAGAAATATGGCCCGGTTTATTTTTGATGTGGACAAGGAAATGCCATGGCATATTTCAAGATACCATCCCGATTTCAGATATAGCGAGTCAGGGCCTCCGCCAACTCCGGTAGGAACGCTTGAAAGGGCGCTGAAAATAGGCAAAGAAGAGGGTTTAAGCTATGTTTATTTGGGCAATATCGCGGACCAGGCGGATACTTTATGTCCGGGGTGCGGCGAAACTTTGGTAACTCGGCAGGGATTTTCCGCAAAAACCACGAAGAGTTTTAAAAGCGGCGAGTGCCAGAAATGTAACAGGTCCATTGAAGGGGTCTGGAAAGATTAAGGGAAAGGGCTGAATATGAAAAAATTTTTAATTATTTTGCTGGCGATAATAATTATTGCCGCTATTGTTATAGCGATGAATATCGAAAACATTTTTCAGCTTTCTGCTGAAAAGATTATAAAGAAATCATTACCGCCTTATGTTACGGTAGGGGCTATCACTTCGGATTTAAGAAAGGGGGTTTTGGAATTAAAAAACTTTACGATTAAAAATCCTAAAGGATTCAAAAGCGAAAATTTAGCCGTAATTGAAAAGATTACGTGTAAATATGCGCCAAAAGGGAAAACCCCCCTTGATGGGCTAAAGATCACAGGTATTTCCGCGGAAAAACCTGTCATTGTCATTGAAAGAAATTTCAGGGGCCAGATTAACGTTAATATGATGGGA
>JBFZAV010000064.1:0-5192 GCA_041308745.1 Candidatus Omnitrophota bacterium
ATCATAATATCTTTTATCCCCGCTTCAACAAGAGTGTTAATCGGGTAATATATCATGGGCTTATCATATACATGCAAAAGATGTTTATTCGTAACTTTTGTTAAAGGATACAACCTCGTTCCCAATCCTCCTGCAAGAACTATTCCTTTCATAGCTACTCCTTTTTCCAATCAAATGGTATATCGTTTTCATAGGGATCTACTCTATATTCATCCGGATCTTTTGGATCATAGGGACGCGTTACCGTGTTAATAACAACCGCTTCCTCTTCACTTATACATTTAAATCCATGATAAACATCATTGGGTATCTGTACCAACGTCGGATTATCAAGGCTTATAATAAACTCATCTACCTCTCCAAAGGTAGGTGAATTTTCGCGGGCGTCATAAAGACCAAGTCTCATTTTGCCCCTGATACAGGTGAAATTATCGGTTTGTTTTTTGTGATAATGCCAAGCCTTAACCACACCGGGATAAGCGGTTGTCATATAAACCTGTCCAAAGACCTGGAAAATTTCATCGTCTGAACGAAGAATCTCCATAAGCCTGCCCCTTTCATCAGGTACAAGTTTAAGTTTTTTGACTTTAACCCCTTGAATCATAGTTTACCTCCTAAGTAGTAATTATATTTATATGTGTGATATTTGTGAAGTGAATTATAGCATATTAAGGGTGAGACGGCAATATCCAGGCGGGCTGTTGTTCTATCTCTAGCCCCTATTGCTATCTCTTTAATTAGTACTGGCTGGAAGTCTGTTTGAACCGGGAATGTCTTTCCTGTATGATCGATCCAGGCCAAGCTGTAGATCCGGGAATGCCTTTATTTTAAACGCAAACCATACCGTAAAATCATCTTCTAAGAAATTACTGCCGTCTACATCATAAACAAATTCCACTTCCCAGCAATGAAGGTCTCTTGTTACGGATATCTGCTGCTCCTCAATAACGCCGGTCTGAAAATCAAACCTTTCATATAGGCCGAACTTCCATTTGGGGTTGAGCCTGTAGCTTAAATCAAACGTCCATTGATTCCTGGGGGATGCGTCTAATTTTTCGTACCGGTACCCGAAATCGAACCTGAAATTCTCATTCGGCCTTATGGACGCCTCTACCGAAGTTGATCCTATGGATTGGTTACTAGGGATAATCTCCATTTCATTATCAAAATAAAGCCATGAATAAGGCATTAATTCGAGATCATATTTAAGATTTGTGAATTTTCCTTCTTTTTCAAACTTAAACTCATCTTTTTCCATTCGGAACAGAAAATCTGTACTCGTAATAAATCTTACAACATCCACAGACTGCGCAGTCTCGCCCTCTCCCCGTTTTGTCTGAAACTTATTCTCAAGAGCCAGAGTTACCCCATTTTCTTTTTCTAAAGTATCTAACTCGTCCATCTGATAAAGTTCGTCTTTATCAACCGTAGGCTGATGCGTGTGAAAATAAGTGGCGCTTGGAACAATAATATGCCTCATTCCATTGATATCAAGCCCCATGTAGTCTGTCTTGACATCATAAATTTTGTGAAAACGGCTGAAAAGCGCTACTCCGGCGCCAAAAGCGCTGCGCGCCTTCGGGTCATTATCCCATTTATTACGCGTATAAACCGTTTCTCTAACTTCACCGTAAGGGGTGATATTTAAAAAACCTAACTTTGACATGTATGAAAATTTATGATAAGAATCAAGCCTGCCGACCTTTTCGGGAGGGCTGGAAAGCCCTTCATACTGCTTGTCAAAATATGTACTGCTCATCTCGGACCCGTAATAGAGTGGCGTGTCCCAAAGCCTCTGATCGGGTATATCCATTTTTACTTCGGGCAATTTCTGCGTAACCGTAAAAAAGTCATCAAATCTTTTTTCCGCGTTAAAAAGAAAAGTATAATTCGGCTTTGCCGAAATTATTGAAGCATAATTCTGCGGAACTATATTGTTTTCCTCATACTCGTTATAAAAATAGTCTTTCAAAACATCCCTGTCGCTGAGTTTGTTAAACTCGAGCATTCCAACGGTTTCCGGATCAAATTCAACCCGGTGCTTCACCTGAATCCTTTTCCTTAAAACAGGTTCCTCGCCCTCATCGCCAAAAGCCTTGGGATCCATGGTCCCTACATCGTTCTGCTCAATAAAATATGCCCTTAGAACGCCGTCTCCCAGCCCCTTAAGGCCGAAATCTTCGGCATGATAGTAAAAATCGGCGCCTTCGGCAAAGCCTTTTCTCGTGCGATAATCAACCAGCACATCAACTTTGGAGTTTCCCGTAATGTAAAACCTCCATGCTGAGAGAAGAAAATACCCCCAGTCGCTGTTGTAACCCGGGATAAGCTGTACCTTGGCACGGTTTTCAATAATGGGATGGTAATAGTAAGGAAACCACATAACAGGCACTTTGCCTATGTAAACAACAACATTTTTTGCTATAACTTTTTGTTCGGGGAAAAGCCTTATTTCTTCGGCGCTTACCCTGTAATGAGGTTCTTCCAAGTCGCATGTTGTAACATAACCTTTCTTAAGAAGGAATTCGTCTTCACTTACCCTTGCAACTTCCTCGGCCTTTCCAAACCACGGATAGGCTTTTACCTCAAGACCCAGGAGCTCTCCCTTTTCCTTATCAAAATCATACTGTATCCTGTCGCCTGTCAGCACCCCTTGGGGCTCCTCAATCCTGACATTTCCCTCACAAAGAGCTGTCCTCGACTTTGTATCAACTTCAATTCTGTTGCAGGTAAGCTTTGCGTCGCCGTAAGTTATTGAAACATTCCCTTCAGCGACAATCCTGCCTTCCGTTTCAAAATATTCCACCTTATCGCCGTTAACCACAATAGGCTGACCGGGTTTAAGTTTCATTAAATCATTTTGGTCTCCTGAAAACGCGCTAGGAATAAATAGAAAACTTGCAAATGAAATTACCAAGCAAACGTTCAATAGGCGTTTAAGTCCGTTCATCTTTATTCGCTCCAGTTTATATTACTTTTAAAATTAATAAATTTCGAAACAGTATATCATGCAAGATAAGATACAACAAGAAATAATTGTGAGAAGGGTCCAGCAGCAAGGGTCATGGGGCAAGACTAGCACTTATCGATGTACAATTGACATGCGATATACGATAGACGACATACGAATTTTACGAACTGCAGACTCTATTTCTGCCTTTTCTTTTCGCTTTATAGAGGGCGCTGTCGGAGTTCTCCAAAAGGGTATTAACATCGGTGCCGTCATCGGGATATGTAGCTATGCCGACACTTACTGTCATTTTTATTTTTTCGTCAAAAGCGCTTATTTCCTTGGCTTCCACAGATTTACGTATACGTTCTGCAACAACTAACGCGCTATTCTTGTTTGTTTCGGGAAGCACCACGCAAAACTCCTCGCCACCGTATCTGGCCACCATATCCACTTCTCTGACGCTTTTTTTAATCCTTTCTGAAATTTTCTTGAGCACCGTATCTCCTACAAGATGCCCGTATTTATCGTTGCATTTCTTAAAAAAATCCACGTCCACCATACCTACCGAAAAAGTCATGCCGAGACGCCGTGCGCGGTCCACTTCCTCTTCCAAACGGCTCATCATATAGCGCCTTAAATAAGTTTCAGTCAGCCCGTCAATAATCGAAAGCTGCTGCACCTGTTCATAGAGTTCAACTTTTCTTAGTTCAATCGCTATCTGCGGCACAAGCAGCCTGAACCTTGCATAACTTGACCTCGTGGCGCCTTCTACGGCTAAAATAGCGGATAATTTATCTCCGACAAAAAGCGGAAAAACCTGAAGCGTTTCCGACCTGACCTTTAACAACTCAAAGAGCTTTTCATCGTCTTTTCTCTCCATGTAAAAAGGCCTGTTGTCTTTCTTGTCACGAAGATAATCAACAAGCTCTTCATACTCGAGCACATTTTCACTTTTGGCATAATAATCCTCTTCGCCCACACACTTCGAAACTCCGTGGGAAAAAGTACCCTTACTGAAAGTAAGTAAATGAGCGACGTCGAGTTTAAAGTTATCCACGAGAAAACTGAAAAGCGCGTCCATCATGTCGTCAAACTTCAGAACCGACGCCAGATGCTTTGTAACTTCGTAAAGACGGGAGATCCGCATAAGTTCTTTTTCTGTGCTGTGCCCTCTTCTGTCGATATCCTCAAGATTGTCAAGAATCATGTTGTAATTGCCCTGCTTCTCGGAAAGTTCTTTATCCTGACAGTACTTAAAAATTTCGTCCAGTTTCTTTACAAGAAAACCCATGGAATACACAAACACGAGAAGAAACGCCAGAACAAAGATATCTACAGGGTTTAGCGCTCCTAAAACAAGGTAGAAAATAAAAAATAGAATGTTAATTCCAAAAAGGATAAGACTGCTTTTCGGCTCAATAGAATACGGCGCAAGCATAAAAATGAGCGGCACCACAAAAAGCACCAGATACTCATCTCCATGCGGGTACTTGTAAAAAACCCAGCTTAGGATAAGCAAAAAAACATTAGCAGTATATATCGCAACCGGTTTTATTTTGAGCATACTGTATTTTTGCCTTTTTCTTTTGCCTTATACATAAAACGGTCCGCTTCCCAGATGATATCATCCCTTAATTTTGCGTCCTCCGGGAACATGGCAATACCTATCGATACCGTCACGAAACTCTTTTCGCGTCTTACAATAATGGGATTTTCCTGGACTTCGGTCCTTATTTCTTCGGCAATCTCGAGAGCCTGCTTTCTTGTCGCGTTTAACAAAACAAACGTAAATTCTTCACCGCCGTACCTCGAAACAATATCTCCTGCGGCCGCTCTTTTCATGAGTATCCCGGATATCTTCTTAAGAACAAAATCTCCGGCAATGTGGCCGTGTTTATCGTTAAAATCCTTGAAATTGTCTATATCAAGCATGAAAAGCGCGAAACTTGAACCGCTTAAATGGGCCCTCGACACCTCTTCTTCCAGACGGTCCATAAAATATCGATGCACGTAAAGACCCGTTAAACTGTCCTTTATGGCAAGTTCTTCGGTCTGATTATACAATTTGGCGTTATCCAGCGCCACCGAGGCAAGCTCTCCGATAATATCCAGAATTCTCAGCTCGTGCTGGGTATAATTTCCTTCTCTGGGGCTGTCAACCCTGAGCACTCCCAGAAAATTGCTTTCGCTTATCAGGGGTTTACTTATAAGCGACACAAAATCATCTTTTTCCTCTTCG
>JBFZAV010000065.1:0-4306 GCA_041308745.1 Candidatus Omnitrophota bacterium
TTTGCGTCCGTGGATGTTATCGCGGAAGTGGGAAACGATATAAAGGTAGATATAAATGAATCAGAGCTCAGAATCGATACATACAGGTCTTCGGGCGCGGGCGGCCAGCATGTCAATGTTACGGATTCGGCCGTACGCATAACCCATGTACCTACGGGTATAGTCGCGCAATGCCAGAAGGAAAGGTCGCAGCATAAGAATAAAGCGACCGCGATGAAGCTTTTAAAGGCAAAGCTTTACGAGAAGATAAAGAAAGAGCAGGAAGCGGCGACAGAAAAGGTTTACGGCGAAAAGAAAAAAATAGAATGGGGCAGTCAGATACGTTCGTATGTTCTCCATCCCTACAAAATGGTGAAGGATCACAGAACGGATGAGGAAACATCAAACGCGGAAAGCGTTTTGGACGGGGAAATCGATTCTTTTATCGAAGCGTATTTGAAATTTATTGCGAAAAAATAATCAAGGAAAGAAAAAGAGGAGAAGTAATGTTTGGTTTTCTGGGAAAGAGTTTAAAAAAATTATTCGGAACACAAAATGAAAGGGAAATTAACAGGTTGTGGCCGATTGTTCATAAGATAAACGTGTATGAAGAAGAAATACACGGTTTGACCGATGATGAGATTAAAAAAAGAATTTTATCATATAGAGAAAAACTGAAAAGCGCCTTTAAAGAGAAAGAGGAGGAAACTAATAATATTAGGGAACTCATTCTTTCTTCAACTTCGGAACAGGAAAGAAACAAGTATAAGAAAAGCCTCATAACTTTGAAAAACAGTCTAGTAGATCGATATCTTCCCGAGGTTTTCGGTCTTGTGAGAGAAGCCGCAAAAAGAACAATCGGATTAAGGCACTTTGATGTTCAGCTTATTGGCGGCATGGTTCTCCATTACGGCAAAATAGCAGAAATGACCACCGGTGAAGGAAAGACGCTTGTGGCTACTCTTCCCGCGTCGCTTAACGCTTTGGCCGGAGAGAAGGTTCATGTAATTACCGTAAACGATTATCTTGCCAAAAGAGACTACGAATGGATGGGCCCGGTATATAAATTCCTGGGGCTTACAGTGGGCGTAATACTTCACGATATGAGGCCCGACCAGAGGAAAAAAGCATACTCTTGTGATATTGTCTACGGAACCAACAATGAATTCGGGTTTGATTATTTGAGGGATAATATGGTGGGGAATAAGGAAGAGATTGTCCAGTCGCCCTTAAGGTTCGCGATAGTGGACGAAGTGGACAGTATCCTTATAGATGAAGCAAGGACGCCTTTAATTATTTCAGGGCCTGTGGATGAATCAAATGAAGCTTATATGGAGATGAGGCCTGTAGTGCAGGAAATAGTGAGGGCGCAGAGAAAACAGGTCGAGGATTATCTTAATGAGATTAAAAAGTGCTTTAATGAAAATAAAGAGGAAGAGGCCGGAAACCTTCTTTACCTTATTCATAAAGCTGACCCGAAGAACAGGGATTTTCTGGACCTTATCATGAAGGATCGAAACGCCAAAAATCTTTTGGATAGAACCCAGGGGAATCTTGACAGTAAGATAATGGAGAAAGAGCGGGACGAGTTTTTAGAAAAGCTTTTCTATGTTTATGATGAAAGGTCAAGAGACGTAGCCTTCAGCGCCAAAGGTATTGACCTGATGAGGTCCAGGTTTAACGTGGAATTTATGCTTGAAGATATTGAGGCAAAACTTGCGGTTCTAAGTAATGAGGACATTTCCTTGGAAGAGAAGCTCGGCAGGGAAACAGAACTCACCACTTCGTATACTGAGCAGCAGAGAAAGGTGGAAAGCATCAAACAGCTTCTTAAGGCGTATATACTTTTCCAGAAAGACGTTGATTATGTTATCAAGGACAACAAGGTGGTTATCGTTGATAGTTTTACCGGAAGGATGATGCCCGGCAGGCGTTTTTCAGACGGTATCCACGAGGCCATAGAGGCAAAGGAAAAAGTAGAGGTTCAGAAAGAGAGCCAGACGCTTGCGACGATAACTCTTCAGAATTATTTTCGCATGTATGAAAAACTTTCCGGCATGACAGGTACGGCAAAAACAGAAGAGTCTGAATTTGACGGCATATACTTGATGCCCGTAGTGCAAATACCCACAAATAAACCTCTAAACCGCGAAAACATGCCGGACCGCATATACAAGACAGAAAAGGAAAAATTTGACGCGATTATCGAGGAAATAGCCGATTGGCATGAAAAGGGAAGGCCCGTTCTTGTCGGCACGATTTCCATAGAAAAATCCGAGAGGTTAAGCAGGCTTCTTAACACAAAAGGCGTAAGACATAATGTTTTGAACGCCAAATATCACGAAAGAGAAGCGCATATTATCGCTCAGGCCGGAAGTTTTGGCGGAGTAACAATAGCAACCAACATGGCGGGCCGCGGTACAGATATACTTTTGGGCGGCAATGCGGAACACCTTGCCATGCTTGAAGTGGAGAAGCTTGGTATAAGCGATCTTAACGAAAAAGAAAACGTTTTGACCAGATACATAAAAGAATATAAGACAAAAAACATTGAAGAGCAGAAAAAAGTTGTGGCATTAGGGGGCCTTCATGTAATAGGCACTGAAAGGCATGAAGCGAGAAGAATCGATAATCAGCTGAGAGGAAGAGCCGGAAGGCAGGGCGATCCGGGCGCAAGCAGATTTTATCTTTCTTTGGAAGATGACCTTATGAGGATATTCGGTTCCGACAGGATAAAGGCCATAATGGACAGGCTTGGCATGGAGGAAGGCGAAGTAATAGAGAATCCTCTTGTTACAAGGGCAATTAGCACCGCTCAGAAAAGGGTAGAATCGCAGAACTTTGAGGTAAGAAAACATCTTTTAAAATACGATAACATAATGAATCAGCAGAGAGAAGTTATCTATAAAAGACGAAGGATGATTCTGGATATTGAAGACCCGAAAGAGGAGTTTTTTGAATCCGTAAGAGCCGCTTTATCTATCAGCCTGGAAACCTGGGAGGATAACCCTGAGCCCGAAGTTTTTGCGAAAAGTCTCATGTACAAATACGCGATGAAAATTGATCCGGCTTCTTTTGAAAATAAGCATAGCGAAGATGTTCTGGAAACTGTGATGGAAAAGGTCAAAGAAAACCGTTCGGCGAGGGAGAAATATATAGGCCGTGACCGCCTTCAATACCTTGAAAGAATGGTTATGCTTTCGGTTATTGATTCAAACTGGAAAGAATATTTAAGGGAAATAGACGATTTAAGAGAAGGTATTTACTGGAGGGCATATGCCCAGAAAGATCCGTTTGTTGAATTTCAGCATGAATCATTCAGCATGTTTACAGACCTTATGGAAAAAATTGATTCAGAGACCGCTGAAAATATAATGAAAATCTCTTTCATGGAAGAACAGGCCAGAAAAGTTGTTTTCAGGCCCGAAAAAGAAGTGCTTGAACATAAAGAATACTCGGCTCTTGGCCGGCCGGCTGCGGGGCAGGATGTTTTTTATGAATCAGAAGAAGGGGAAAGAGTGAGAGATGATTTTCCGCTCGAAGAGGCGGCTAAGGGAGAGACCTTTAAACGCGAAGAGCCTAAAGTAGGCAGAAACGATCCATGTCCATGCGGCAGCGGTAAAAAATACAAAAAATGCTGCGGAAAATGAAAAGCGAGAAAGTAGGAAGCTGGAAGTGGGAAGTGAAGAGAGTAAGGGGTAATGGACGCTAAAATAACAACAAACATTAAAAACATCAGCCTTGCGGTATTTTCGGGAGTTCTGGGGTTTCTTACGTTTCCTCCGTTTAATTATTCTATTCTTGCATGGGGCGCGTTTATACCGCTCTTTTTGGCGCTAAAAGAATGTTCGCCAAGAAAATCTTTCATTATCTCGTATATTTTTGGAATTGTTTATTTCGGCGGCATCACGTTTTGGCTTGTTAATGTTACAGTGCCCGGAACGATAATACTTGTTTTGTTTTTAGCAATTTACGTCGGCATTTTCGGGTATATCGCCAACCTTCTTCTAAGATATAAGATGGATCTTTTTATTCTTCCGTTTGTTTGGGTGGTGCTGGAATATTTGAGGGGTAACATTTTCACCGGTTTTCCATGGGCGCTTCTGGCCTATACGCAGTACCATAACATAAAAATGATCCAGATTGCTGATATTACGGGGAGTTACGGCATTTCTTTTATAATAATCGCATTTAATATAGCGGTTTACGCGTTTTTAGACAGACTGGAAAAAAGAAGAGTGTATATGCTGGGGGCATTTTTTCTGGTTGTCATATCGACGTTTTACAGCAGTAAAATTTTAGCGACACTTCCTATTCGAACAAGCGC
>JBFZAV010000066.1:0-4704 GCA_041308745.1 Candidatus Omnitrophota bacterium
GCCATTAGCTTCAATCAAGCCGTAACCTGTCCTGACAAGCCCCGGATCCACTCCAAGTATACGCATGGTTAAACTCAAAATTCAAAACCCAAATGTCAAAGAAATATCAAAACTGTTTTTCTTTTTTAAATTTAGAATTTCTTTTGTCATTTGGATTTCGTTATTTGTCATTCTTTCTCTGCCTCTATCTTTTTCAGAATCTCATCCGGTATATCAAAGTTCGCATAAACATTCTGCACGTCGTCATTATCCTCGAGCTCTTCAACGAGAGTCAAAATTTTACGCGCCGTTTCGATGTCGCCTACATTAACGGAATTTTTTGGCTCCATACTGAGCTCTCCGGACTCTATTTTCACGCCTTTTTTTGTAAGAGCGGAGCGCACTTTATCAAACACATTCGGCGCGCAGAGAATCTGGTAGTGTTCTTCTTCCGTAAAAAAGTCTTCCGCTCCGGCTTCTATGGCAATATTCATCAGCTCTTCTTCTTTGACATTTTCCTTTCTTACAAGAAAAAGTCCTTTTCTTTCAAACTGAAAAGCAACAGATCCGGCCCCCGCCATGTTGCCGCCGCGTTTTGTAAAAATGTTTCTCACTTCGCTGGTAGTGCGGTTTTTATTATCGGTAATGCCTTCAACTATAACGGCTACGCCGCTTGGGCCGTAGCCTTCGAACGAAACAGTCTCATATGACGCGCCTTCAAGCTCTCCTGTTCCTTTCTTAATGCCCCTTGTAATATTGTCAGAAGGCATGTTTGCGTCTTTTGCCTTCTGAACGGCAAGTCTTAATCTGGGATTGGAATCAACGTCTCCGCCCCCATCTCTGGCGGCAACCGTAATTTCCCTGATAATTTTTGTAAAAATTTTACCCCTTTTTGCGTCTAAAGCGCCTTTTTTGTGCTTAATACCTGCCCATTTAGAATGACCCGACATTTAGTATCCTCCTTTAATAGGATTAAGGATTAAGTTGTAATAATTAAGAAAATATTTCCAAAACATCTTAATCCCTAATCCTTAATTCTTAATTCTGCAACACTTATTCTTCTTCCTTTTTATGATGGACTTTCTTGTTTTCCGCTATGACTTTCTGTGCAATGTTTAGCGGCACAGGATCATAATGCGAAAACGTCATTGTATAAGTCGCCCTGCCGCCGGTAAGAGACTTCAGTTCGTTGGCATACTTATACATTTCTTCCAGGGGTATCTGCGCCTTAACGATCTGCATTCCGCCCTCAGTATCCATACCAAGAACTCGCCCCCTTCTTGAACTCAAAGATCCCGTAACATCACCCATGTTCTCTTCGGGAACTGTAAACTCGACGTGCATAACGGGCTCAAGAAGCGCCGGTTTGGCCTTTTCGCAGGACTCGCGAAACGCATGAGCGGCGGCAATCTGAAATGCAATATCTTTTGAGTCAACAGGATGGGTCTTACCGTCATAAACAATAACCCTGATATCAACAACCGGAAATCCGGCCAGAAAACCTTCATGCATAGCGCTTTTTACGCCCTTTTCACAGCTTCCGATAAAAGGCTTCGGGATGGCCCCTCCAACGACTTCATCGACAAACTGGAACCCTTCTCCGCGCGGAAGCGGTTCAACTTTCATCCAAACTTCGGCAAACTGTCCGGCGCCTCCGGACTGTTTTTTATGCCTGTACTGCGAATCGCCTTTGGACGTGATGGTTTCCATATAAGCAACTTTTGGAACTCCTATTTCAACATCAACGCCATATCTTTCTTTCATCCTGTGGATCATTGTCTTAAGATGAAGATCTCCCATGCCGGAGATAACAAGTTCGTTGGTTTGTTTATCGCGCACCATTTTAAAAGAAGGATCTTCCGCGGCTAACTTTGTAAGAACGTCCGAGATTTTATCCTCGTCAGACCTTGATTTGGGTTTAATTGATAAACTTATCGCCGGCTCGGGAAACTTAATCTTATTAAAAAGAACCGGATTCTTTTCCTCGCACAGAGTATCTCCCGTGTGAGCATCTTTAAGTTTGGCAGCCGCGGCAACATCGCCCGCTACGGCTTGTTCAGTGGGTATCTGTTTCTTTCCTTCGAGATAAAAAAGCTGACCGAGTTTTTCCATGGAATCCCGAGTAGCATTTTTTACCGATTGGTTTGAAGATATTTTCCCGCTTCTAACCTTAAAAATTGATATCTGTCCCGCAAACGGATCGGAAATTGTCTTAAAAACCTGCGCTGAAAAAGAACCGGCTTCCTTAACCTCAACAGTTTTTCCTTCGCCCTGAACGTCGCTATAAGATACGTCCTGCGGCGAAGGCATATAATTGGCGATCGCATGCATTATTTCTTTCAGGCCGATACCCTTTTCGATCGACGCCGGAATAACGGGTATGATTTTGCCTGAAATAACGCCTTTTCTGAAGGCGTTTTTAAGTTCTTCGGCGGCAAGCGTCCCGGATTCAAGATATTTTTCTAAAAGCGCATCGTCACTTTCGGCAACACCTTCGACCATGGCCCTTGAAAGCTCTTCGGCCTTGGTCTTATCGCCCGCCTGGAGCGAGTCAATGCCCTCTTTCGTAAGAAGATTAGCTACCCCCTTAAAAGAAGCTCCCGCGCCATTTGGATAATAAAGGGCTATGCAATTTTTTCCCAATGAATTTTTTATATTCTCAAGAGTTTTTGAAAAATCAGCATTGTCTTTATCCATTTTATTGACAATTACAAGGCCCGGTAAACCCTTACCTTGAGCAACTTTCCAGAATTTTGTTGTGCCGACTTTAACCCCTGTTACGGCATCAACAAGCGTAATCTGAGCATCCGCCGCTGAAATACCGGCCAAAACTTCGCCCATATAGTCCAAAAATCCGGGTGTATCAAAAATGTTGACCTTAACCCCGTCTTTCTCGTACGACATTACTGAAAGGTTAATGGAATTTTTTCTGTTCTTTTCATCTTCGTTATAGTCGGATACCGTGGTGCCTTCGTTGACAGAACCTTTTTTGGAAATTGCGCCGCCGGCAAACAGGAGATTTTCTGAAAGAGTAGTTTTACCTTCGCCTGCATGTGATAATAAAACTATGTTTCTAATGTCTTTTGTTGAAACAGCCACTTGGATACCTCCTTAATTTTGCTAGAATCATGAGTTATAAAGCCTTGTGACATAACTTATTGTATTATATTACTATGTGACTGTTTGTCAATGGGAAACCCTAAAACAATAAGGGTCTTTGTGTTTAAAAACATCGAGGCCGGCGGAATGTGTAACGGCAAAACAACCGCCGCAATACGGTTTGAGATGGCAGATCTTACATTCCTCGGAGCCTTCTCTGTACTTCTCGGCTTCCGGAGAATCGTATATATCCAGGAGACTTTGAGTTAAAATGTTGCCTATGTGAGAAGGAAATTTACGGCAGGCATGCACCTCTCCATTCGGAAGAATGGTTACAAAACTAAAAGCCGCTCCGCAGCCGTATCCCGTGCATCCCGAAAAAGGCTTTATGCCCTCCTTATCAAGCACTACATTAATAAGGTTGTCCTCAAAACCGATTATAGGATTACTTTTGGACGCATCTACATATTCTTTAAGAAATGCGGTGTATTTATCTTTATCCGGCAGAGAAAAATCTTTACCTTTACCGGCGCTTGATAAGCGGTTAAACGTAAAGTAATCCGTAACACCTTTAAGGCGATCGGCAAGAGGCAGGACCTGGCCCACATTATTCTCTGTCAAGGTCAGCATAACCGCGGAAGAAACTTTCATTTCTTTTAAAAGTTTAAGAAAATCCAACACCTTCCCGAAGAATCCCTCTCCCCTAATAACATCGTTATGTTCTTCAAGCCCTTCAAGGCTGACCTCGAAATATTCCGGCATCCTTATTTTTACGAGCCTTTCCAGCTCTTCTTTTGATATGGGATTAGCGTGCACCGAAATGGAATAGCCCTTATCCGCCGTTTTTTCATAAATCTGCCAGAAAACAGGCGATAAAAAAGGATTTCCTCCCGTTAAGGAAACGTGCCCTTTAACGTGTTTTTTTGTGCAGAAATGAGACAAATCATCCAGAATTTTCGCGCCCTGTTCCAGGGTGCAAGATTCACCCTTTTCGCTATCGTAACAATGCTTGCAATTTTGATCGCATAGGTTGGTTATGTGCCACTCGATAGTAAATGTATTTACGATCATCTGTTCCCTCGCGGACTCGGGCGACTTTGAATAAAAGGAATTCGGCCTTCTTATTTTTGACATCGGCATAAAAATCAAACCTTTTTCGCAGGAAACCATAAGTATGTTTCGGAGATCGTTTATGCTAATGTTGTTTTCCCTGGCGACATCAACCGGACTCACTCTATCAAGCGCTATCTTTAAAGCAACGAGATCATGATTATCGGCTTCTTTAACAAAGGTTTCGTTTGTCGCCGGATGGCGCCATACAACAATAGTCTCTTCGGCTTTTTCGGGAACTATTTTTCCGTCCGAGAGCTCTTTCTGAAAAAGATGAGCCAGTTTATGCTGCATCTTATAAACTTCAAGATTGGGATTAATTTCGACGCGGTTAACATCAACATTTTTATTAACAAACGGCGAGTTGGAAATATTGTATTTCGCAAGCTCCAGAGAAACAAGCTCATGAATATACTCCGGAAGCTCACCTTTTCGGATAAACGCCAAAATCTGTTCGGGAACGTCTTGAGGTTTTGCGGCGCCGGGAATAGCGGAAATAATATTATCCCATTTCCC
>JBFZAV010000067.1:0-7887 GCA_041308745.1 Candidatus Omnitrophota bacterium
AAGAAATAACGAAATTATCCGTGAGGCCTTAAGAGAAAACTATGTCAAAGTCTTTCAGAGAGAACCAACCGATCAAATGCTGAACACCTTTGTTGACATTAACCAGAGGCTCAAAATCCCGGCCTTAAGACTTTTTGAAATTCTCAAACGAATAGACATCGAGAGAATGAAAATCAATAGAGACGAAGACAAGCTGGATTCAGAAAAAGATCTCGACAATATTACAACCTCGCCTGAAGATGAAAGACAATCTATCCTTATAAACGTCGCCAATCTTCTAATGGAAAATAATATCACGAACAATCTGGCCGCCAGAGCCTTAAGCTTTTTAACAACAATGCCTGTTGACTTAATTTCATGCGGAGTAATGGCCTTAAGCAACCTTTTAGCCGGCATGGGCATATCCGCATCGAATAAAACAATCGCGGAAGTCGCAATATATACCGATATTTCACAAGGCTCGCTAAACACGGATAACACGGAATCATTAAATCTTTCCATGTATGCAATTAAAGAAGCTGCGGAAGCAAACGATACGCTTCTTTACGGGCAGAGATTAACCGTTGAGAATCTTAAAACAATAGACTCCCCTTTTATCGCGCACGTTGAAGGCGGTCATTATGTAACAGTTGAAAGTGTTACTAGTGATAGCGTAACATTCTATGATCCTTCACCGGACACAGAGATAACCGTAAGTCTGGATGATTTTGCCCTATCCTTCACCGGGCATGCTCTAACACTTGAAGAAGTCAGTTCCGCAAGCGCCCTAAGCGACGATGAAATGAGATTAACCACCGGTGCCGGCATTTGGGGAGCAATAAAAAATGCTGTAAAAACTGTTACAAACACAGTTAAGGCTGTAGCAACTACCGTATCAAACACAGTAAAGAACGTAGCAACTAATGTATCAAATACAGTAAAGAACGTGGCAACTAACGTATCGAACACCGTAAAGAACGTAGCAACTAATGTATCAAATACAGTAAAGAACGTGGCAACTAACGTGTCAAACACAACAAAGAATGTCATAAATACAGTTACTAACACAGTAAAAAATGTAGCAAATACCGTATCGAATAAGGCAAAGGACGTTGCGAACACCGTAACAAATGCCGCAATAGGCGCCGCAACTACAGTTTATGACACAGCGGTCGACGCTTATGAAGCAACGACTAGCTTCTTATCGGAAACCTACGAAGCCGGAGTGGAATTTGCTTCAAATCTATATGAACGCGGGCAAGAATATGTTTCAAGCTCAATTGAATCTGGAAAACAATTTCTATCCGACACCTGGACCGGCATCAGGAATACGACAACTGATTTAAATAATGCCTACGAATCATATAAGGATAAAAAAGCCGAAGAAGCCGAAAAAGTCAAACAGGAAAAGGATGAAAACGGCGACAGATCGACCTGGGATAAGATTGTTGATTTCTTTAATAAGACTTTCGGAAACGAAGAAAATACAAATTCTGCAGGCGCTAATAATGAAGATCCGCAGAATAACAATGCTCAAGATACACAAGTTGACAATACATTAGACCTCCCGATATGCAGTTTGGACAATGAAGAATACATGTCTTATTTGGATAGCCTTGAAACTAACCTCGAAGATAATAAATTAACAGAAAACAACGTGCAGACGGTAATCGTGATAAATAAAGATGGGTCTGCCACAATTTACACCGTTGAAGTTCAGGACCAAAATGAAAATAATTTTAGTAGTGGTCCGCAAACAACCCAACCAACAAACGAGCAAGATCACATAACAGTTATGGACTTGAGAGATAATACTGTTTCTTACATACCCTTCGAGACCCAAAAAGACGCATCAACAGGCACAAGAAGTCTTCCTTCATCCACGTCAGCCATTCCTGCCGGAAGCTCTTTCGGCCTGCTTAATGGGATTAATAGGTATATCGACGCTAATTATATTACAGAAAAACAGTTGCGGAACGACTTAGGAAATATTGTAAAAGACGTTAATTTTCCCAATGGCATGATTCCTAAAAATGTCCCTTCTATAGATGTTCATGCAGGGACAGTTCCCCATCACCAAAATTCGTTAGCCATCTCGGAGGTAGTTAACGCCAGGATTTCTACTAACCCAGCCATTAAAACGACCAACTACAATGAGGTGAGCACAGTCCTTGATTGGCTCGCTGAAAAAGGTGTTAATACAAATAAAGTATTCTATGAAAATGTGCCTGCTCCTAAAACTCAACTTAAAATTGATGGTAAATCTATCGGGAAAGTACTCTCGGAAGGTGGAACAGTTGAATACGTGCCCAGATTTGGCGATGATATAAGTAAAAACGTCTATAAAAATATTCTGGATCAGGGGGGAGATATACAAAATAATCTCTACTACATGAACAAGAACTACTTTAAACCGTACAATGACGACTTGGCTAAGACCTTTGCTAAATCTTTTGACGGCGAAATACAGAACGCGCAACTTTATGAAAGATTTTCGAGGTCCGTCGGACAAGACTATCAGGGTGGATACAAATATACGATTGTTAAAGAACAGGTTCAGGATCCCGCCCTTCGGCGATTGTTTAATAGCGTAGATGACGGAACCGATAACAGCCTGAAAGCCAGCATTAATTCTGCCGCGAAAAGCGCTGTAAATTCTGCGCCCTCAACAACATTACGAGTGGTAAAAACCGCTGTTCCCATACTGATGGTCGTGGGAATTGTCCTGGACGGCAAAGATCTCTATGACTCCTGCCAGCAGGACAAACTGGACGGCGGGCACAGGAATCTTACCGCCACTAGCGGCAGAGTTGCGGGCACATGGGCCGGCGCCGCCGGAGGCGCTAAGCTTGGGGCCATGGCTGGCGCTGCGATCGGTGTTTGGTTTGGAGGCGCTGGAGCAGTACCGGGCGCAATTATTGGCGCTGTTGTTGGAGGAATTATAGGCGGCATTACCGGTGGCATAGCCGGAGAATATGTTGCTACATCAGCTTATGACACGTCAGTAGTCGTGGAAAAACCGGCGCCCAGCTTGCCATCTGCACCGTTATTTAATACAACATCCAACCCATTAATCAATGTGTTTACATACACTCAAAATGTTGATGCAATATAAATTTTTGCCACATCAATCGTAAACAAAAAAACCGCCCCTTTTCAGGACGGTTTTTTTGTTTATAGATTTTGCAAGAAAAATTATCCTATAATTTCCTTAATTTTACTTAATAGCTCCGGCGGTTCAAAGGGTTTACGCACATAGACATTTGCCCCCAGTTTATAAGCCTTTTCCTCGGCTTCTTTTGTGGGGTTTGCGGTCAATATTAAAATTGGTATCTTGGCGGCATCAACAGATCTTTTCAGGTTTTCAAGAACACTAAAACCCCCGCCTGCGGGAAGGCCCAGGTCCAAAATAATAAGATTTGGCCTCTCCTTCCTGGCAGTACTTAAGCCAAAGATAGCGTCGAACGCCATTAACACGTTATACCCGTTACCTTTTAAAAAAGTCGTCAAACTGTAAACCAGGCCCTCTTCGTCCTCGATTATAAGAATTCTTTTTTTATTCTCTTCCACTTTTATGCTCCTTTCAGCTTCCTCATATCAAGAGGTAAAATAACTATAAATTTACTTCCTTTCTGAAGTTCGCTTTCTACGATTATTTTACCGTTATGAAGCTCAACAAGTTCCTTTGTTATTGCAAGGCCAAGCCCCGTGCCTTCTTTCGAATGAACAAGTCTTACAAATTTATCAAATATTCTTTCTTTTTTGTCTTCCGGGATGCCTACACCGTTATCCTCACACTCAAATCTTACAAACTCACCCGAATCAAACATAGAAACTTTTATTGTTCCCTTATTAGGCGTATATTTTACGGCGTTACTTACTATGTTGTGAACTATTCTCTCAAACTTGCCCTCATCAATCCAGGCAATAACCTTTCTCTTTGGAATATCTCTTATAAGGGTGTGCTCTTTCTCGTTTACAAGGCCTTCCAGTTCGTTAAGCTGCTTCTCCAGGACACTTGTCAGATCGCATTTTGTAATTAAAAGCCCGTCCATCTTATCTTCGACCTTATACATATCAAGTAGCCCGGTAACAAGACGCGTCATTCTCTGCAAAACATCATAACAAAGCTGAAGCACTTTGGACTGCTGTTCGCTTACTTCTCCAAGAAACCCTTCTTTCATGTTGTAAATATTGCTTTTCAGAATCGCGATCGGGTTTTTAAGCTCATGTGAGGCTGTGGCGACAAAAGTTGTTTTTAAATAATCGCTGTGTCTTGCGCTTGTTGCATAAGCTATGATTTTTATGAGGATATTTCTTATTGTCATATAACCGACGTAATAACCGATTAGTGTTATAATAATCGTTAAAAACATTATGAGACCTATTTTTCCGACGAGCACATCGATTGTAAAAAATTCCACGGCTACAACATAGAGAAAAACCAAAAGCGGGATAATACTCATGAGGGCAAACGCCAGATGAAACTTTCTGTAAGGGTCCTCGTTAAGTTCAGCGAGGATCAGCTTTATATCCTGATGAAACCCTTTGCTAAAATTTGATTTTTTGTTTGAAAATTTCCTAAACAAGGCATCCTCAATTTTCTTGGTAAAATTTTCAGAACATATTATTATGTAATAATATACAGTGCTGCCATTCTGCCGTCAAATAATTACAAAATAAAAAAATTATGCCAATCTTTTTACGGCATCCAGCGCGGCATCATAGTTGGGCTGTTCCGCCACTTCTTTTACATAATCCGCATACTTAACTTTATTGTCAGCGCCTACAACAAATATGGCTCTTGATAAAAGCCGGATTTCCTTGATCAAGACACCGTATTTCCCGCCAAAATCAGCCTTGTTATAATCTGAAAAAGTTTTAACATTTTTTATCTTGTATTCCTGGCAGAACCTTTTTTGCGCAAAAGGCAGATCCATGCTAATAAAAACTATTTTTACATCCTTTGATATTTTGCCGGCCTCATCGTTAAATCTTTTTATCTCAAGATCGCAGATAGGGGTATCTAAAGAAGGTACGGATGCAATTAATGTAATTTTTCCCTTGAGCTTATCAAATGTTACATCATTTAAATCTTTGTCTACAACCATAAAGTCTGGAGCTTCCTGCCCCACCTTTATCTCCTCTCCAATAAGCGTAACGCTTTTACCCTTAAGTGTAACAATGCCCTTCCTCTCCATATAATCCCTCTCCTTGACGAGTATTTTAAGCAAGCAAAAACAAAATTCCCATAATTAAAATAAGTAAGGCCCCTATCCTAAAAAATACTATGGACCTCCCTTCTACAAAATCCGATAGTTTATCCGATGTTTTTTGAGTTATAACCTTAATGATCTGAATTGTAATAACTAAGCCGGCGGCTCCAATGAGCCTTGCGAAAAGATCTTTTGCCTGAAATATGCTTCCCAGTATGAGCATAGCAAACACAAACATGAATAAAAGCACAAATAGCCTAATTCTTCTATTCATTTTCTTTCTTAACCTGTTTTTTAAGGATTCCGGCTTTATCAGCCACCATAAACCGAACAACACCCAGAGTGTTCCTAAAATTTTAGAAAGCATACTTCCTCTCTTTACTTCTTCTCCTCAATATCATCAAGCTGTTCTTTTATTGCTTCGAGCGCGCTTATTGTCGTATCAACTTTGTTTTTAACGTCTTCCGTCCAGACCTTTTCCTTTTCTTCTTCGGCCTTCTTTTCGGCAGGCGTCGTTTCGCCTTCGGTCATGGTTTCGCGCGCTTTTTTCCACGCCTTTATCATGCGGCCTACCTTATCACCAATAGCTTTCCCCCAGTTTGCGCCTTCAGCTGCTCCCGCGGCCTTTGTTTTATCCTGTTTATCAAGACTTTCCTGGTAATCTTTAAGCTCTTCCTTTATGACAGAAAGGACTTTTATGGTTTTATCAACCTTGCCGCTTATATCTTCAGTAATCTCTTCTTCGCTCTTTTTTGCGCCTATATCCGTTTCATCCGCCGGAACACCGGCCGAAAAGGCGGAATAATTAAAATTGAATACAAGCAAGAAAACCATAATGAAATTTATTTTTTTATTCAACAACGACATAAATCCTCCTTTAGTTAACCCCATAGACTTAGCCCCGTTTCAGGGTCATGTTTTCTCTCAAGTTTTCCGCCGACAAGTTCCTGAATAAAATATTCAGCCGCAAAAATATTTGTTCCCGGCATGAGATGGCCTCCGCAACATTTACCGTCGTGATCAGCCAGCATTATATGAGCGTGCACAAATATTTTGCCGTCTTTCAGCGAAATATTACCCACACAAGAAACAATTTCAAATTTGCCGTTAAGACTTACGCATTCCGCGTACTCTTGCTTGTCCTGTTTGTAATATCCCATCTTGGCGCTCGTAACCACCCCGATAACATTAAACGTCCCCAGCCGGATATTTTCTTCTTCAGAAAGTTTGGAAAGAGACTCCAATAGACCGGAGCCTGATTTGAATCTTCCTATAAATTTTCT
Organism: Candidatus Omnitrophota bacterium; assembly: GCA_041308745.1. Taxonomy (GTDB): domain Bacteria; phylum Omnitrophota; class Gorgyraeia; order Tantalellales; family Tantalellaceae; genus PPR-0476. The sequence goes on from JBFZAV010000067.1 coordinate 6,479, forward strand.
TCCTTCTTCTATCTGCATAAAAATACGGAAGTTATTTGTTTTCTTTGCCGTAAGGCGAAATCGTTCTTAAGCGCTCTACAACACCCGGGAGATTCCCAAGTATATAGTCGACATCTGCTTCAGTATTGAATCTGCTTAAACTAAACCGGATGGACCCTTGAATAAATGTGAATGGAATACCCATTGTTCTCAAAACATGTGACGGGGACAGCGAGCCTGACGTGCAGGCCGACCCTGAAGAGGCCGCTATTCCTTTTTCGTCAAGCATTAGAAGTATCGCCTCTCCTTCTATAAATTCAAAGCCTATGTTTGTTGTGTTCGGAAGCCTGCTTTCGACACTTCCGTTTACTCTGGTATTAGATATTTTTTCAAGGATTCCCTTTTCAAGCCTGTCTCGCATTTTTTTTATTCTTAAATTCTCTTCAGCCAGATTTTTAAGCGTAAGTTCGCATGCCGTGCCAAATCCGACTATTGAGGCCACATTTTCTGTTCCTCCTCTTCTGCCATGTTCCTGATGCCCGCCTATAAGAAAAGGAGTGAACTTTGTGCCGCGTCTTAAGTAAAGAGCCGCTACACCTTTAGGCGCATGCAGCTTATGCCCCGACAAGGATAATAAATCCACAGGAACATCTGTCATTTTAAGGGGAATTTTCCCGGCAGACTGAACAGCGTCTGTATGAAAAACAGCTCCTCTGACTCTTGCGATTTCGGCTATTTCTTCTATCGGAAAAATTACGCCTGTTTCATTGTTGGCCCACATTACAGATATTATAGCCGTATCGGCATCTATCGCAGACTTGAGCTCGCTAAGATCTAACCGCCCCTCGTTATCAACCCCCAAATACGTAACTCTGTAACCCACCGTTTCAAGATACTTGCATAAATTGAGAACTGCCGGATGCTCTACTTTAGTTGTTATAATGTGTCTCTTTTCGGGATAGGCCCGCAATGTTCCTATAATTGCGGCATTGTCGCTTTCTGTCCCGCAGCTTGTAAACATGATCTCTGACAAGTCTTTGGCGCCTATAAGTTTTGCGACACTCTGCCTGGCTCTCTCAATATGGGCATGAACCTGACCGCCGAACCTGTGCATGCTTGATGGGTTGCCGTATTTTTCCGTCAAAAAAGGCGTCATCGCCTCAAAAACTTCGCTCGCCACAGAGGTTGTAGCGTTATTATCCACATAAACCGTCTTCATTCCCTTACTTCCTCCACTACAATATCTTCTCCGACAAATTCCCTTAATTTGGCCTCAACCAAAGCCTTCAAAGTCACTCCGGAAGCCGGACAGCCCAAACAAACTCCCAAGAATCTTACATATACTTTGTTCCTATCTATGTCCACAAGCACAAGATCGCCGCCGTCTTGCTCGAGCTGAGGGCGTATCTCCCTTTCAATGGTTTCCTGAA
>JBFZAV010000068.1:0-13141 GCA_041308745.1 Candidatus Omnitrophota bacterium
CGAGATGGCCGTTCCTCCCCTTGTGATTCTTCTTCTTAACAGCACGGAAAAAGTTGCCGAGGAAGCCGCTTTGGCTCTTGATAAAATAGAAAACGATCGAAAAACGGAAGCCCTTATCATGCTCTTAAGGAAAGGAAATCTTTTTTCCAAAAAGTACGCGTTAAAAAATTTGGCGGAAGGTAAAAAAATTAAAGCGGTTTCCTATATAGGCAAACTTTTAAGGGATGACAACGAAGAGATCCGCGAACTCAGCATTGATGCGTTAAGGCAGATTGGCGATCCGCTTTCGTTTAGATTTTTAAAGAAGCTTCTGGGCGACAAGAATGAAAAGGTTTTATTTCTTATAATATTCGCTCTGGGCGAATCCGGCGACAAAGGTGTTGCGTCGAGTATTGTAAAATTCCTGGACCATGAAAGCCAGAATATACGCAAAGCCGCAGTATGGGCATTAAGCAAGATGGGTTATACCAATGCCATTCCCAGAATGGCAAAGATGCTTAAAAGCGATACAAGTGAAATTGTGAGAGAGGAGATCGTCAGGCGCTTCGGCCTTATGGGAGACGATAGCGTAGTGAGCGCGCTTTTATCGGCCAAAGTGTTTGATGAGTCGGCAAATGTAAGAGTGTATGCGGACTGGGCGCTTGCGGATATACCTGTAAACAAAAAGGAAATGGTTCTTTTAAGATCAACTAAAGATAAAAATGAAGCCTTAAGGGGCCAGGCTTATCTTGAGCTTGGCAAGACAGGCAATGAAAAGTATTTCAGGTTATTGAAGGGCGCATTTTTAGAAGACGAGAGCGAGCTTGTCAGGGCGAATATTGTTGAGGGGCTCGGGTTTTATAAAAGCGCGGAAGCGAAAAGCGTGCTAAAGTCTTCTTTGAATGAACCCGAGACGATTATGGTAAGGGCTCTTGACTCTCTTTTGAGGGCTGCCGCGATCGAAGATGTTGATTTTGCACTGGAAATGGTTCAGGGAAGGCCCTCGGACAATGAGTACGTACGTAAGATCGGGGTAAGAATACTTGAAAAAGTTTATACTGACAGAGTGGCGCCAAAGACGGTTCTTATGACACTATGTGAGACAATTGATGTTTCGCCAATCGAGGTAAAAAGATCTATCGTGAAGTGTTTAGGAAAGATCGGAGATGATTCGATAATAGATTTTCTTGAGGAAAAAACAGCAAGAAAAGAAAGCGCTATTAAAGAAGATATCGACCTTGCGGTCAGTAATTTAAAGAAAAAACCAAAATGAAGACAGATGTTTGTTTAATTTTAGAGGGAACGTATCCGTTTGTTCACGGAGGGGTATCAAGCTGGGTGCATAAGCTTGTGACCAGCCTCAGTGACGTGAAGTTTTCAATAATACATGTATCCGCGACAGGGGATATAATTAAGACTCCGAAATATGAACTTCCCGATAATATACTGGAATTTAAGGAAGTGTTCATACATGACTTCATCAACGAAAAGGGCAGGACGCATGGCAGTAAAGATAATGCCTGGAAGACACTTTCAAAGTTTTATAACGGCATAGCTAAAGGCGATTTTTCTTCTTTCCATGAAGTGTATGATAATGTTATCAACTTAAATAAAAGATCCTTAAACACAAACGATTTAATGTTTTCGAAAAAATCGTGGAAATTAATGACGGAACTATACAATAAATATGCCGGAGGGGTTTCGTTTGTTGATTTTTACTGGACCATGAGGTTTATACATAGGCCCATAGTGGGGCTCTTAAGAACGGAAATACCCGATGCCGATTTATATCATACTGTTTGCACGGGGTATGCGGGGCTATTGGGTATTCTTGCGAAGATAAAGAACAATAAACCGCTTCTCTTGACGGAACACGGGATCTACACATATGAAAGAAAGATCGAAATATCAAACGCAAAATGGATACATTCCGATGAGGAGCCGTCGTTGAGGGCTTCCAGAACATTAGGCTTTTTTAAAGATGCCTGGATAAAGAAATTCGAGATACTCAGCAGATTAACCTATGATTATGCGGACAAAATTATCACTTTGTTTGAAGGAAATAAAAGAATGCAGATGGAATATGGGGCTAGGCCTGAAAAGATTTCGGTTGTATCTAACGGTGTTGATATAGACGCTAATCTGCCGCTTACCGCCAAAGAAAGGCGGCATACCAATAACATAGGTTTTGTTGGCAGGGTTGTTTCAATTAAAGATGTAAAAACTCTTATACGGGCAATGAAAGTTGTTAAAGACAGCATTCCGGATGCCATTTTGTACGTTATGGGCTCGGGAGATGAGGAGCCCGAATATTTTGAGGAGTGTAAGGTGCTCTCGGAAATGCTTGGGCTGGAAGACGGCATAATTTTTACCGAGAATGTTGATGTAAAAGATTATTATCCGAATCTTGACATTGTTGTTCTTACAAGCATAAGCGAGGCACAGCCTCTTTCATTGCTGGAAGCTATGAGTTATGGAATTCCCGTTGTTGCTTCTGATGTGGGGGCCTGCAGGGAGCTTGTTCTTGGTAAAGATGAAGAAGACGCGAATTTGGGCCCTTCGGGTAAAATTACTAATGTCGGAAACGCGTACGAAACAGCTAACGCGATTATCGAAACTTTGAAAAATAAAGAATTATGGGAGCAGTTTTCGGCTTCCGGAGTGAAAAGGGTAAAAAAATATTACAAGAATGATTCGGTTATTGATAGTTATAGAGATATGTACGAATCGTTCTTATCGGGAAGGAAATAAGAGGCTTGGGGTATAGTGGCTAATAAAATGGAGCAAAAATGGCCGGGATAGGTTTTGAATTAAAAAAACTTTTTAATGAAGAAAGCTATATAGGCGACATAAAAGCTTATATATTTGCGGGTATGGTTTCTTCGGGGCCATGGATCATATCAATTGCATCCTTAGGCCTATTGTGGATGTTTTCATCATCTTACATAGGCGCGGAGTTCCAGAAATTATTCAGGGCAACCGTTGTGTATACTTTCGCATATTCTTTGATAACAACCGGGGCCATCCAGCTTGTTGTAACAAGGTTTCTTTCGGATAGGCTCTTTCTTAGACAGAGAAATGTTTTTCTCCCGACATATGTAGGGCTAATCTTGTTGACAGTTATAATCCAGGGGATAACCGCTTCCATCTTTTATTACTTTACCGAGTTTGACATGTATTACAAGATATTGGGAGTAGTGCTTTATGTGGCGGTAAGCTGTATATGGCAGACCATGATTTTTTTAAGCGCGGCAAGAGATTATACTTCGATTGTTTCGGCCTTTTTCTGGGGGTGCCTGGTAAGTGTGGGAGGGGCGGTTTTATTGGGCAAAAATTACGGATTTGACGGTCATATTCTGGGTTTTACAATCGGCCAGGCTTTAATAGTCATGGTTCTTATGTACAGGATTTTTTGTGAGTTTGATTCCACGATAGAATGCAATTTTGAGTTTCTTACAAAACTGGATAGCTATTTTGATCTTTTGCTGGTCGGCGCTTTTTATTACTGCGCGATATGGGCGGATAAGGTTATTTACTGGTATGCTAAAGGCGGAGAGAGGGTTGGCACGCTTTTTTACTCGCACTATCCTTATGACAGCTGTATGTTTCTTGCCTTTTTGACCATTATACCGGCTCTTGCCAATTTTTTAATTGATGTGGAGACAAGCTTCTACGAAAAATACAGAAGTTTTTACGGATCCATTGTCAATAAGGGCGCGCTTAGCGAGATTAAAAAGAAAAAAGGCGAAATGATAAAAGTTATAAGGGACGCTTCTTCGAGGACAGTACTTCTTCAGATTATGGTTACAGGGACGTTTATATTTTCAGCGCCGTATATTATCCATCTTTTAAGCCTTCAAAGTAAACACCTGCCGCTGATAGGAACGGCGGCAGTTGGAACATTTTTTCATGTTTTTCTGCTTATTGCGCTGATTTTTATTCTTTATTTTGACAGAAAAAAATCCGCTCTTTTGGTTTGTTTTTTCTTTTTTGTAACAAATGTTTTGTTTACACTTTTGGTTATTAAATACGCTCCCGACTATATGGGGGCGGGGTATGCGGCCGCGACATTCACTTCTTTTATTTTTGCATTCATTATTCTTTTTAGGAGCCTGAGAAACATTGAATATCTGACGTTTACCGAACAGCCTTTGGTTAACCCGAAACTCCCCAGTGAAAGCGTTGAAGGGATAGAAGGGGAGGGAAAAGCCAAGTAATATGGCTTTATGCCGGCACAAAAGGCTTTATAAGGTGTTACCCTTCAAGATACAAAGCCCCACGGAAGAGAAGAATCCAAAAATATAAGATGAATTCGGCCCCTAAAGATGTTAAGATGTTTTTAGGGAAACAGTATAGTAGAACTTTGAAAAGCGTTTAAAAGAGGCTGAAAATGGATAATACTGTTAATTCTGAAAAAATTCTTGTTGTAGATGACCATGAAGGGATAAGAGATCTTGTTAAAGAAATTCTGCTTTATTCCGGATATGAAGTCCAAACGGCCAGTAACGGCAAAGACGCCCTTCAGATTGTAAAGGAAATATCTCCTGACCTCATTATTCTTGATATTATAATGCCGGACATGGATGGGATGGAGGTTAAGTCTCATCTTAATGAAAACACCCGGACCGCGAGTATTCCTGTCATTTTCCTGACGTGGAAAGACAGCATAAATGACAAAATAAAAGGGCTTCATCTCGGGATTGACGATTACATCACCAAACCTTTTCACATTGAAGAGTTAAAAGCCAGAGTAAGGTCTGTTCTTTCAAGAAGAAAGTTCTATGAGGAAATTTCAATGACCGACGGGCTTACGGGGCTATACAACGTTCATTATTTTAAAAAAGAGTTTTCACTTTTCTTTAATATGGCAAAAAGGTATGGACAGATTTTTTCGCTTGCCATTATCGATGTTGATAAGTTTAAATCCATAAACGACAATTATACCCATGCCGGAGGCGACTTTGTTTTAAAGACTTTGGCCGAGATTATGAAAGATACCTTGAGAAAGTCCGATATTATTGTAAGGTACGGCGGGGATGAGTTTGTGATTATCCTGCCTGGAGTTGATTTTTCTCAGGCCAGACGTGCGATGGAAAGGGTAAAGGAAAGGATTGACGGGAAAGAATTTTACTCGCCCGAAACAGCTAAAAATATACCTTTTTCCATAAGCGTGGGTATTTCGCAGTATGAAAACAAGTTTGAAAATGAAGCCGAAATGTTTGAAATAGCGGATAAAAACATGTATTTTGAAAAATCAAAAGACTAAAAGTTCCCCATGCCCAAAAATAAAACAAAAACTTCTAAAATCACCACTTTTTTTCAGATTTTTTTAATGTCAGGCTTTGCCGTACTATTAATCTTCGTAGGGTTTATTTCCGAGAAAATTGTAAGCTCACATACCGACAAAGGAATTTTGGGAAGCCTCAGCGGGGAACCGGGCGCTCTGATATGCCATCTAAATACAGAATTTAAGATTTTAATAGTTGTTATTAGTTTACTTTTACTTCTGCTTCTCATAGGGCACTGGGCCTATATGCGTAAAAGAAACAAGCTGGAGGGGCTTCTGGTTGAAGATGAAAAAAAGCTTTCTCAGATAATTCAGGGGAGCCCTATCGCAATCCTTGTTATGGATAAAGATCACAAAATTACGTACTGGAATAAGAGCTTTGAAAAATTAACCGGCGTTAAAGAAAAAGATATTCTTGGGGCCAAAGGGGCCGGTAGAATATTTTACGGCAAGGAACGCCCCACAATGGCTGATCTCATAGTCGACGGGGCGTCCAGCACGGAGTTTAGCATGTATTACGGCGGAAACTTCAGGAAGTCCCTGACGGTTGAAGACGGTTATGAATCCGAGAGCTTTTTCCCGAATATTAATGAGAAAGGCAAATGGGTATATTTCTTATCTGCGCCCATAAAGAGTTCTGACGGCAAAATTATAGGCGCCATAGAATCAGCGCAGGATATAACCGAAAGAAAGATGATTGAAGAGAGGATGCGGAAATCGGAGGAAAATTACAGGACTATTTTTAACTCAACCAACGATACTATTTTTCTTCTTGATATTGAAAGCGGCAAAATAATTGATGTAAATAAAAAGGTTGTGGAAATGTTCGGCTACAACAAGGAGGAATGCGAAGGCGAAACGCTGGACCATTTAAGCGAGGGCGTAACCCCGCATACTCATGAAGACGCTATGAGGTGGATAAGAAAGACGGCGGAAGAAGGGCCGCAGGTTTTTGAGTGGCGAGCGAAACGCAAAGACGGAAAAGCGTTCTGGGTAGAGATAAGCCTTAAATTTGTCGTAATAGCCGACAGGTTTCGCGTTCTTGCAATTGTCCGCGACATAGAAAAATATAAAAATACAGAACAAGATATGAAAAATGCCAAAGAATACGCGGAGCTTCTTTTTAAAATTGTTCCGAACGCGATTTTTATGGTCAATAAAAATAAGATAATCACATCCTGGAACAAAAAGGCCGAGGAGATTATGGGGTATACCGCCGAAGAAATGGTTGGGAAAAACTGCTGTATTTTTGCCTCGGTGGACTGCGATAAGGAGTGTGTTTTGTTTTCAGGCGGGGAGTTTAAGCCCGTTATAAACAAAGAATGCGCAATAACCGCAAAGGACGGAAGGCATATTAACATTATTAAAAATGTGGAAGCATTGAGAGACGACGAAGGCAATATTATCGGAGGCATTGAAAGCTTCTACGATATAACCGACAGGAAGAATGTTGAAAAGGAACTTAGGGAAGAACTTGAGAAGTGCAAAAAAATGGTTGAGGGACAGAGATAAAAGAGGTAAAGAGGTAAAGAAGTAAAGAAGCAAAGAGGTAAAGAATATGGGTAAAAAAAGAAGAATTGCGATAATGACAAGCGGCGGAGATTGTCCCGGAATAAACGCCGTGATAAGAGCTATCACTAAAAAAGCTATAACTGAGTACGGCATGGAAGTAATAGGCATAGAGGATGGAGGGGATGGCCTTGTCCATAACAGGCACAGGAAACTTCATTTTGACGATGTTTCGGGCATCCTTACCGTAGGCGGCACTATCCTTGGAACAAGTAAAAGCGCGAATCCTTTCAAATATCCCGTTAAAGAAAATAATGGCGTTGTGCTAAAAGATTATTCAAAAAGAGCGATCAGAAACCTTAAGAAATTAAATATAGAGTGTCTTATAAGTATTGGCGGAGACGGGACTATGCGGCTTTCAGATGCGCTTTATAGACGCGGCGTGCCGGTCATAGGTGTACCTAAAACAATAGATAACGATATAAAAGGGACAGAGATAACATTTGGATTCTTTACGGCCGTTGAAATAGCAACGGAGGGGATAGATAGAATACATTCGACCGCTCAGTCCCATCACAGAATTATGATAGTTGAAGTGATGGGGCATCACGCGGGATGGATAGCTCTTCATTCCGGTATTGCGGGAGGGGGAGATATTATCCTTATCCCGGAAATGCCTTATGATGTTAATGCGATTGTCGCTAAGGTTAAAGAAAGAAACAGAAAAGGCAAAAGGTTCAGCATTATCGTGGTTGCCGAAGGAGCGAAACCAAAAGGCGGAGATATTGTTATTCAGAGAATGGTTAAGGAAAGCGCTGATCCCGTAAGGTTGGGCGGAGTGGGTTTTGTCCTTGGAGAGCAAATCGAAAAACTTACCGGACTTGAAACGCGTACGGTTGTTATGGGACACCTTTTGAGGGGCGGCGAGCCCTGCGCCTTTGACAGGGTTCTTTCTACAAGGTTTGGAACGAAAGCGGTTGAAATGGTCAATAAAAAACAGTTTGGGTGTATGGTTGCCGCAAGAAAAGAGACGATTACTCACGTTTTGATAAGTAAAATAGCCAAGGGACCCAGAACAATACCACGCGGCCATCCGCTTATAAAATCTGCTATGTCAGTTGGCACGAGTTTCGGCGTGTAAGGATTGGAGTTAACTATCAGTAACTTTCTTAGAAAAGTAATATCATTATTTATCGCAGTTTTACTTATTTTTGAGTTTCCAGAAAAGGCCTTTTCATGGGGGTCGGTGGATATTTTGGGAGGGGCCTTCGGGACACATCAGTTTCTCTGCCAGAAGGCTTATGAAAAGTTATCAAAACATCCCGCTTTCAGTTATGTAAAATTTCCAAGCATAGAAGAAATAGTAAATTTTTCAGGAGTGAGACCCACTCTTGGAGAAGGTTATTCCCTGGCGGTAGTAGGAGAGGGGCCTGACAATCCAGAAAAATCTTATTTTTCATGGCATTACTATAACCCCATAACCGGCAAGGGCGATGCCCCGATGATAATAGGGGAATATTACGAGATGTTAAGGGCCAATATGGAAGATCGAAACGACGATGCCAGAGACCCTTTGAATGATAACCTTTCGCCCGCCGCGAGAAATGCCGCGTATCTAGGCCATTATATACAGGATATGGCCTGCATATTTCATGTTGCCGGGATGCCGAGAAGCGGCGAAATAAAGATGACGAAACTTCCGGGAACGAACGTAACCGGAACTTTTAGAATATTCGATTATGGACTTTGGAAAAAAGTAACCGAAGAAGCAAACAAGGATACTCATGGTAAAACCGACTGGTTTGACCCTAATTATTATGACGGCTCCACGTCTCCGGTAAAAGGGAGCAGTCATTATTCTTATGAGGCGTTTATAGAGGTAGCATACAAAAATGACGCATATTTTGCTAAAAGTGTAGATGATCTTGTCTTTGAAAAGGAAAGCGGAGTAAGCCCTTTGTGGGATAATAGTGAAAATAACAAGGCAGTTTCTTTCGCGAAGAAAATGGCAAGCGAAACACGAGGCAGGATTGATTCGAGAGAACCCGATGCCTGGTTTGATACCGAAACTTATCAGAAAGATATGGCCCTTGCGGTAAACAGTATAAATTTAAGTGTTACGGATTTTTTGGCGGATGTTGTCTGGGTAGGGACTTCCGCGGCGATTGACGCCAAGGCAAGAGAAATATTCGATGCCATATATCCGATGATAAAAAAGCATATAACAGTGCCTTATACCGACTGGAATAGGGCGATACAGGGAACATATACACTGTGGAGGGCTTCGTTCAGCGCGGTAGTTATAAAACCGGGAAATATTGAACTTAGAAGAATGAAAGATAAGGAAAATTCCTATAAGCTATGGATCAGGGTGGATAATGTCGAACCAGATGATGACGCAGTTGATGTTAAAGTGAGCTATAACTCCGAAGGCGCCGCACAGGGATCGGGAAGCAAGAATGCCGGAACCATAAACAAATCTTCCGAAACTGAATGGCTTGAGCTAAGCGGAGAGTTATACGTCAAAGATCAAAAATTACTGAAAGACGGGGAAATTCATTTTAAAATTGAAAGTAAATTTAACAAGGCGCCTGATTCGGGAGTTTCAGTTTTTGTGGTGCCCGCTAAGGATATCCGCGTTGAAGAACCTTATAAAATGCCTGATGTTGTGGGATCAAATGCCGAATGGGCAAAAGGGTTTCTTGCCGAAAAGCCATATGAACTTGCGGTTACAGTTAATGAAATCGGTTATGCGGATGCGGCTAATAAGGCGTTTACTGTTTCTTCTCAAACAATAGAGCCGGGAACATTTGTAGAGCCGGGGGATGCTGTGACGCTTGATGCGTACACAAAATACATGATCGAGGTTCCGGATGTTGTCGGAAAAAATAAAAAACAGGCTATTAAGGAACTTTTGGGAAAATTTAATCCCGCCTCTCTTGATATTCCGGTTGAATCCGGTCAGGTGCCGGACATAGTTATTGAACAGGAACCCGCGGGTAAATCTATGGCTGAACCGGGGAGTGACGTAATAATAAAAGTTTCAAAGCCAAAGACAAAACCTCCGGTTGTGACTCCTCCTGAGGGGGCCGAGGACTCGACCGCGGGCGAGGGGGAAAAAGAGCCTCAAGGCCCTGAGGAAGATGTGGAAATTCCAATAATAGCGGACATTGTAATGAGCCCGGGAGGCGGCAGCGCCGAAATCGGTAAATATTTTGAATTTACCGCGGTGCCTATTGATATCGAAGGAAAGGCTGTAAGCGAGAAAGTTTTTAATAAGTTAGATTTTACATGGTTTGTTAACGATCCCGGGGTTGCTACCATAGCTTCTCATAAAAATGCCGCAATAGTATCGGGAATAAAAGAGGGGAATGTTAATGTTATATGTACTGCCGGCGGAGCCATGGGTATCGGAAGTTTTCAGGTTACCGATAAAGAGGGTATTGAAAATGTAACCGAAAAAGATGATGAATGGACGGGGGAGCATCTGGATAACGAGCAGGAATATATGGAGACTGGTGAAATTCGAGAGGCTTATTATGCCCTATTCCGGCCTGTTGCTCCCAAGGTTAGAGAGGACCGTAAACCAAAAAGGTATGACGGCGAAGAGGAAGAGGCTTGGAAGGCCCGCAGAAAGGCAGCGTATGAAAGCCTGACATACAGCGATTTCTATTTTGAGGAACAGTCTATAGAAAAGAGTCCGTTGATATTAAGATTCGATAGGGCCGCCGTTGACGTGTACAAAAGGGAAAACTTCACGCAAAATTCAAAGTGGGCATCAAAAGTAAAGATTACTTTCGTGAACAAAGAAAATGCAAGAAGTGAGCTCCAGGGGACTATACTTCTTATATGCGAAAACACCTACGATTCGTTGGAATCGATTCTTAGCGCCTTTCCGGGTTTAAGGGCCAAGGAGGATCTTAAACCCCTTGAGTTTACAAATAGCGACGGCACGGCCCTGTTTTCAAAAGACGGGAGCACTGCCACAGTCGGACCCATAAAAGCCGGCTGGACCGAAGCTGACAAACGCGATTCTGTTGAACTAGTGAAAAAAATCTTAATTCTAATTGATTGCTTCATCACAACTGCCGTATACGGTTATTGGGATCAGGCAAAAATCGATGTTTTTAGAAGGTTCAGGGACGAAATTATGCTGAAAACGGAACTTGGCACCCGGCTGGTTGATCTATACTATGAACACGGACCGCATTATGCCGAAAAAATTTATGACAAACCGGGCATAAAAAGAATAATACGTTTTTATCTTGATATTATTGGTTATTTTTTGAAAAAAGTTGTATAATTGAAGGCTAATTGGACCCAAAGAGGAGGGGTTAGATGAAGTTTTTGAAATTGACGGTAAGCTTATTTATTGCGCTTTCTTTTGTTTTACCGGATTTGAATGCGTTTGCCGGAACAATAAAGTGCTGGCATGATGTAGTGAAAAGCCGTGACACAATAAATATTTTTGTTGAAGATATCGCTAACGGCTCTGAAGATAAGATAGTTGATCCCCAGAAGGTGACGCTTATAGTTAAGGATTTATTTGCCAAGAGAACACATCCAAAATTTATTCTGGTAAATAGTAAAGACGAGGCCGATATAGTTTTCAGCGGGGTTATCAGCGAATACATATGGCTCGAAGAGGCCCCCTTAACCAATGTATTTTCCGCCGGCGGAATTGTTATGGACGAAGTTACAAGGCGCGATAAAAATTGGGCCAGGATAGAGCTGGATTATAGAATAATTGCGGTTAAAACAGGGAGGGAACTTGTGGATTATGAAACACAGGTTACTTTAAAGCAAAAAAATATACCAAAAGATAAAAGTTATGATATGATATATGAAAGATTGCCCAAAGTTTTGGCAAGAGATGTCTTTAGAAGGAATAAAGGAAAAAAATAAATATACAAAGAAAGGAAGGTGTTATGAAGAAAGTTGTAGCTGTTCTAATCATTGCCGGTTTTATTCTAAGCTCAGTATCAATAGCTTTTGCTGCTGAAGAAGAAAAAAATCCTGCAGAAAAAGCAGCAACTTACACAGGCAACGTTGTTTCCGGTTCTGTTAACACGGTAGGCGAAGCTACCAAAGAAACCACAGAAACTGCGGTAAGTCCTCTAGTTGCGCTTTGGAGATCTTTGACAGGAAAAGGCAAGCCAGAGAAGGTTGTTACTGATCCTATCAATAAAGGCGGCGAGACTGTATATAACGCGACTGTTAATACAGGAAAAACTATCGTTGGCGAGAAGAAGTAATAATAAGTCATTATGTGATTCCAATCCGGGATCGGAATTAAATTCCGATCCCGGATTGTTTTTATGGGTGAATGTTTCATAAAACGGCTTGTTTTATTCGAAATAATGGGTAAAATATGGATAGTTATGTCTAAAATACACCCCTAAAAATGCATTATCTTAATGAACACAACATATTAGTTTTTTTAGTCCAGGTGTTTTTGCTCCTGGGCTTATCCAAGGTGCTTGCCGAGGTATTCCGAAAGTGGAAACAGCCGCCCCTTACGGCTGAAATTATCGTCGGCATGACGCTGGGACCAACTATTTTTGGGAAATTTATACCGCATTTACACCAAATCATATTCCCCGTAGATATTGTTCAGCAAAACATGCTTGAAACCATGGCCTGGATAGGGGTTTTATTTCTTCTTTTAGAGGCGGGTCTTGAGATAGATTTTTCGGCGGCCTGGAGACAAAGAGGGGATGCCTTAAAAATCGCCTTATCCGATATCATCATTCCCATGGTAATTTCTTTTGGTTTAAGTCTTTTTTTACCGGATAAATATCTGGCCAATACAGATAGGAGGGTTATTTTCGCTCTTTTTATGGCGACAGCTATGACAATAAGCGCCATGCCTGTCGCGGTCAGGGCTATCCATGATTTAAAACTTTCGAAGACAGACCTCGGGTTTCTCATAATGTCGGCTCTTTCTGTAAACGATATTATAGGCTGGCTTATTTTTACAGTAACTTTAGGGTTTTTTACTCATACAAGTTTGGATATAACTAATGTGCTTATCATTGTGGCGGTAACAATAGGTTTTACCGTTTTTTGCCTGACTATAGGGCGTAAAGCCGTTGATAAAGTGATTCACAAGATAAAAGAAAAACAGATGCCGCAACCGTCCACTCCCCTCGCTTTTATTTGTCTTCTGGGGTTATTTTGCGGGGCAATTACGCAGAAAATAGGCATACACGCCTTATTTGGGTTTTTTATCGCCGGCGTTATGGCGGGAGGAGCCAAAGCCCTGTCTGAAAGAACGCGTCAGATTATATCTCAAATGGTATATGCCGTATTTGTTCCTATTTTCTTTGCCAGTATTGGCTTAAAAATAGATTTTTTGAAAAATTT
>JBFZAV010000069.1:0-4236 GCA_041308745.1 Candidatus Omnitrophota bacterium
CATGCCGGGGAAGGGGAAAAGAAAACGCAAAACTCGAAGCCCACAGAAAATATATTGATGTTCAGATAGCCCTCACCGGATACGATTTAATAGGAATAAAGCCTTTATCCGAATGCGTTACCGTTTCGAGCCCCTATGACGATGCGCGCGATATCGTGTTTTTCGAAGACGCTTCCAGGGAGTGGATAAAGATAAAGGGCCCCAGATGCGCCGTTATTTTCCCCGAAGACGCCCATGCGCCGCTCGGATGCGAGAACGAGATAAAGAAAATGGTTATAAAAATAAAGTGCGATGAAAAATAGATAGTTTTATCGGATTATTTTATCTGGACAGGTTCTCGAAGAAAGTCTGCACATTATCCACCACTACATTTTTTATGTGGCTGAAATATTCCATCTCCCACCTCGGTTTACTTAAAGTTCCCTTAAGGTGGGCCTTGCTTATAACCTTGCCTACATTGGTTACAAAGTTACGGACGGCGGTATACCACTCTTCGTCTTTTTCGGTATCAGGCGGGAGAATCCTGTTTTCGGCCGTAAAGTTGAGATTGCCGTCGAAATCCATATAGCCGTCGCCAAAAATAAAAATGTCGCCTCCGGAAAGAACCAGGTCCTTGGTAATGAATTTGCGGTCGCGTATATTGAAAGAACCTATTGCGGAAGTTATTATTATTTTTTGAAAAGCCGGAATTATGTTCTGCGCCGCGGAATAAATGTTCCCGAGTAGCGGCGTGATTATGGGCATATTCCCGAGATTCGCGTTGTAAATTATTATCTCGAGATCCCCGGTGTATGTTTCCTGATTTCTTGCGTCGCCCCGCAGCTTAAAGCTTGAATCCAATTTACCCGTAACAAGGCTTTTCTTGTCGCCGACGGAATGTATTAAGCTTCCAAAATCGGTTTTTTTGAGCGATCCGTTCATGGTAAATGGATATTTGATTTTTTCGAGATAAGCCGACATGTCCGCCGAAAAAAGCCCGTCATAAAAAGCGCCGTTTATATAAGGCACAACCAAACGGCCTCTATCAAGGGTAAGTTCGCCTGTTAAATCATCTATTTTTGCCTTACCGATTATAAGTTTCTTTGACGACAAATAGGCGTGGACGTAGTTACTTTTAATATCCTTATAGTCAGACAGGTAAAAGATGCCCGCCTGTAATTTTTCGATTATCGATAATTTTTGGACTTGAGGCTTATTGTTAACATGATGTATAGCGTCCGCAATGTCTTTGCCGTTCGCTTTTAGGAAGACATCCGCATTAAGGGATCCGGTTACATTTTTTTTATCCCACGGTTCGATGTTTTCAAAGTTGAGGTCTGCCTTAAATGGGTGCATATAATTCGATAAAGACATATCGGCTTTACCCGAAATAATGCCGTTATAGGCATTTAATATAAAATGGGGGATTACGAGTGATCCCATGTCGGCGTTCATCATGACATGGATATTCTTCAGGGCGGTTTTCTGGAATTTAAGAGATTCGAGCCTTAAATCTGACGAAAGCACGGAATTTTTTAAAAGAAATATTTTTTCAAATATCGTATTGGGCTCAAAAAAAGGCTTCATGGCGCCCGTAAAAGAAAGAGTAAGATTTATGGGGCCTTCAGCGGCAACATCCGGAGAAAGGACGTTTTTTAATAGACTCGGAGAATCCATATCTATAATGACGACCTCGAAACTTGCCGGAAAATTTCCATCAAGAAGATCCACCGCGCCTCTTAGGCGCAAACTTCCGTTAAATGCGCGGAGAGCCAAGTTGGCAATGTTCAGCTTTCCTTCCGAGATGGAAAAACCCGATGTAATGTTATCGAAACGGCAGCCGTTATCAAGCGAGAGCCTTTGTAATTTTATACCGCCCCTTAGTTCCATGTTCGCGATTTTTTTCTCAGCGATCAAAAACGGAAGCTTTTCCTCGACGATCTTGCGTAAGTCCACTTTTTCGCCTTTGGATGTTTTGACATTTGCAAGATACGCCAGATCTTTCCCCGAACCTTTAAAGGAAAGCGACATGTCGAGAGGGCCGTCATGGTCGATTGTTACATCCGGCGGAAGAATAGTTTTTAAAAGAGCCGGAGAATTTATTTCTGTTATAACGGCATCGAAACTTACCGGGAAATTCTCATCAAGAAGATCTACTTCTCCTTTTAGGCTAAAACTTCCCTCAAATGCCTTAAATGACATATTGACAATGTTCAGCTTTCCGCCCGAAAGTGAAAGATCCGATATGATGTAATTAAGGCGGCAGCCGTTATCAAGCGATAGCCTTCTTAATTTTATGCCGCTTTTTAGTTCCATATTCGCGATTCTTTTCTCTTTTATCAGAAATAAAAGCTTTTCGTCCAATATTTTGCGCAAACTTAGTTTTTCGCCTTTAGGGATTTTAATGTCAGACAGGGAAACGAGATCTTTGCCCAAGCCTTTAAAGAAAAGAGATATGTCGAGCGGCCCGTAATGGTCAATTTTTGATTCAAGCGGCGAATCAATATCTATGCCGTTTGTTTTTATAAAAAAGGAAACCGGAAAACCTTCGCCGTTAAAGTCTATACTGAGATTTCCCGATACATCGCTGTCATAAACATTGAAGGCTAAAGAGGGCATATTTAAAAATTTGTTTTCCAGGGAAACCTGGCATTTTAAATTTTTTGTTTCAATCTTTCCCATTGAAAGAGAAGGGCAGAAAAAAGTTCCCTTAAGAGATGCGGCATAAAGATCTTTTTCCTCAAAATGAAGTTCCATGGATGTGCTGAACGGCCCCGTGACATCTTTTACTTTACTCAAGGGCATATTCTCCGGTAATAACTTAAAAACATTCTCAAAGCGGCCGTTAACGCTCCCGGAAAAGCTGAAAATTTTATTGTCCGAATCTATGTTTTCAATACGGCCTTTAAGCGAAACATCCAGCGCAAGAAGGGATCCTTCCAGGCTGTCCAGGACAAGCGTCTTTTCCGCTAAAGACAGGATGCCCTCCGCTTTAATATCATTTGATTTTATCCTTCCATGATAATCGGATGGCTTTCCGACGATGCGGTCAAATTCGATGGAGAAGGGAATATTGTTATATTTCGCTGAAAAGTTTCCGCGGTCTACGTGCATTTTGTTTAAAAATAGATTTCCGCTTATGTTGGTAAAATGATTTTCTTTCCATAGAAGGGATGCTTTTAATATTTTAAGAGTTTCCATGGATGTAAAATCAAAAATCTCTTTCCATGAGCGGGCCTTCGCGCACTCTACCCATAAAGACGCATCAAGCCTGATATTTTCAGCTTCATAGTTTTTTATCCCGACTCCGCCGGAGAACCTCCGGTTTTTGAGTATTTTTAATATATTGGGGGTTATACTTAATGAATCTATTGAAGCGGTTTGTTTTTCCTGGTCGGAAATAATTATATCTTTTAAAATCATTGATCGCAGGGGATAACAAATTTCTACGGCATTTATTGATACGCTTTGCCCGGTGGCAAGGGACATTTCTTTTTCAATGGATGTTTTTAGATCAGATAACAATTTTTCCGTATTATTAACTATCCAAAAAGCGGCCGCCAGAAAAACAACCGCTAAAAATATTAATATTATTTTTAAAAGCTTGGGCATGAAAAGAAGTATATCATCACTCAATGTTTCTGCAAAATAAAAAGCTGTAAAAAGAAGCGTTTATTTTGTATCATAGGCAGGATAATCATGGAGAAAAAATCTTTTAAAGTAATTGTCATAGGGGCGGGGCCGTCGGGAATGATGGCAGCCCTAAGGGCCCGCGCAAGGGGAAAGGATGTTCTTCTTGTAGAAAAGAACCTTTCCGCCGGGAGAAAGCTTCTCTTGACGGGAAACTCAAGGTGTAACTTTACAAACATTGCGGGGCTGGACGAATTTTTACCCAAAATTTTTTCAAACGGACAATTTTTAAGGGATGCCTTTAAGGCCTTTTTTAACAGGGATTTGACCCTGTTTTTTGAAAAAAGGGGACTAAGCGCCATAAATGAGGACGGCAGGATTTTTCCGCAGACCAACAGCTCTTCCGCGGTGCTTAAAGTTTTAACCGATGAACTGGATAGGCTCGGGGTAAAGACAAAGTTTGGTAAAAGTCTTGTAAAAATATTAACCGAAGCATCAAGCATAAAAGGGGTTGTTCTTTCCGGCGGAGAGGAAATAGCCTGCGAAAAGCTTATACTCGCAACCGGAGGCATAACGTATCCCGTAACGGGATCAACCGGCGAGGGGGTAAAAATTGCAAAACAGCTG
>JBFZAV010000070.1:0-3107 GCA_041308745.1 Candidatus Omnitrophota bacterium
CTTGAAGAAGTAAAGGGCCAGGCATCTCTTGAACAGGGTGTGGCTGAAAAGGTTAAGGCGCTTGTAGCAGAACTGGAAAAGCAGGAAAGGGAACTCACGGGGAAAATACAGGCCGCGGAAAAAGCCATTAGGGCGGCCAATATAGAAAGGCAGAAAGCCGAAGACGCGAAAATCGCGGTTATACGCTCTGCCGAAAAGGCGCGTGAAGAAAACGAAAAGATACGCAAGGAACTTGAAAAATCTAAGGAATTACTAAGTAAACTCCGAGACAGCCTGTCCGGTATTTTTGAGGAAGCAAAAGTGGACGCCGGAGAGTTCAGGATAAACGAGCTCTTTACCGGTTTGAACGGGTTGCCTTTGTCGGGTATCGATAACGAACAGGGGCTTAACAAGTTAAATCAGGGCTTCGACGAAGTTTCAAAAATTTTAATGGATAACGGTCTTTTTGATGACGCAATCAGGCTTGAAGATATGAGAATGCAGAGATTAAGCTGGGGATTCAAGGACAACATGAAATCCGAAGCTGCAAAATATATTTTCGAAAGTGAAGTGCGCACTATTTTTATTTATCAGGCAAGAGGGGATTATCAAGCGGCTGTTTTAAAGGCGAGAACGCTTATTAACAAAGAAGCATATAAATCTTCAGCGGCATGGCAGGCATCCCTAAGGGACATATTGACGAGACTTCTTATAGAGGTTTCCTGCATCGAGAAAAATCAGGAAATCAGGAACCAGGTGCTTAACGAGGCAAGAGAATATATTAATGTGATGCCGGAAGAACAGCAGTTTATTTATCTCACCGACTATTGTTTTGCCAGGGGCGATTTTGTTGAAGCGGCGAAGTTCGCATATAAGTATTACAGTTACTGGTATTCCAGCTCCAAGGAACAAAATCTTTCAGAAGATATTATCAGCGCAAGAATAAAGAAGGCTTCTTACGGTATGCTTCTTAATGCCGCGGCCTATGTGGAGCAGGCAAGAGCGTCTAAGGCCCAGGGAAACATGCAGGCGTATCAGGAAGCCGTTTTAAATTCCCAAAAAGCCCTTGATAACTGGGAAAGAGTCTTTGCGGGGCAGAAGCTCCATAGAGGCTGGACATATTTCATAAAATCCGAATTATACAGAATTAAAGAAGAACATGCGATTGTTAATGATCTGCTGACTAAACTGGAAAAGGCCGCTAAAGAGAACGGGCAGAACGATCTTTTGCTTCTGGTAAAACTAAAGATGGCAAAGGAAACGACCCTTGAAAGGGTGCAGGACACATGGAGCTCTTTAATGAGCGACAAGCTGCCGCTGATATTTAAGGATGCTTTAAGGTCGATTTTAATGCGCGAAACCCAAAAATATCAGGATAAATTTTTAAAATCAAAACAAACATCCCAAAACAGTAATAACACGGAAAGGAATTTAACAAACAATTCCGGCGATATTTTAGAAATAAATGTAAAAATCGCCGGGATAAACGCCAGGATCAGGGGGCAGGAAACCGCTCTTCGTTCGGCGACAAATAAAGTTGTTAGAAATGGTATTGAAAAGGATTTGGCAAATCTATGGACTCAAAGAAGCGAGCTTTTGAGTCTTAGAGATAAACTCGCGCACCGTAATACGAGTTTGGATAGACAGGCGGAATTATATTTTGAAACTCCCGTTGCGGATGCCGGACCAGATGCGCCTAGCCACATTGTATCCAATTTTGTGGTGTGGTATATGGAACAATTATTTAGAAAAACAAAAAGATTCGAACAGCGCAAAATCGGCAATGTAGAAGTTTATCTCATGGGCGATGAGACAAGCCGTAATTTTATGGACATTTTGAATATTGGTATGAAAGACGACGACAATTTATCGATGAGGATATTGCCCAAATGGAATGAGTACTGTGAAATTATGAACGTAGACGCCGATGAAGCAATAAACCTTTGGAATGAAAACCGTGAAAAGCTCAAAAAGCAGGCCCGTCATGCGGGCATTTTAAGTTCGCGTATTTTTATAGCCAAAGGAACTTTGAGTAAAGAGGTTCTTTCCGGCGAAAAACCGCTTTTAAGCGATCCCGGCATAAGGCATGAATATTTTGAAATGAGAATTCATCAGGAAGAAATTGTAAGGCGGATAGAAGGCGAATCCTGGCAGAAAATGCTTGAAAAAGAAAGCGGAGAAGATATACGTATGGCCATAACCGATTTCAGGCAAAGCGATTATTATGAGGCCTTCGCGGAAAAAGCCCATAAACTTGCCGAAAACCTTTCTCAGGTAGAGCTTGAAAAGGTGGATGCTAATATTTTTGATGCCTTGATGAATATGGCGGAGCCTGGTGCGGGGATTGCGATAGAAGGAAACCTTCAAGCTGTTAACAGCTATTCAGGGAAAAAAGAAGAGGAAGGCATTATACTTTTTGCGGATGAAATAGTGGATAAAGCCGCTGTTTTTGATCTTGCGCTTCTTGCTAAGATGACAAATCAGGAAGGCCGCGTAATTAATAAATTTGTAATATATGGAAATGCCCGCGAGACAGATCTTTTAAGCAAGATAATATTACGGGCCAATAAAGACGCGAAAGTTGTTCCCGTATCTTATCAGGACGTAAAGGGACTCATGGTTGAAAACAACGCGGAATACACCATGCCTAACACAGAAGAAGTTTTAAGGTATTGTATAAATAAAATTTTCACAAAAAGAGAAAATGTTCTCGGTGTTATTAGAGGTTCTTATGGCGATGTGAACGAGCTAAGGGATATATTAAGAAGAAACAAATATATTCAGGTTCCTGTAGTTGTGTTTAAAGGGGCAAAAGGGAACAGCGCTTATTCGCTTATTGATGCCGTAGCGGAACTAATAAAATTTGACAGAGACAGCTCGAGAGATTTCGTTATTGAGCTTAAGCCTATAGATAAGAAAGACTTCCAGGATAATGTTCTCGAGTACCGGGCGCTCCTACGCGCCCTCCAGGCGGCATAAGAAGAGCCGTTAGCGAAAATTTCAAACCCGGCATGGAACGTGATTCCATGCCGGGTTTGGTTTTTGGTTCACGCTTGACCCCAATCTCCGCATGTGGTATTTTTTACGTATGAAAAGCATGCGTTTAATCATAATAATATTGATATTCC
>JBFZAV010000071.1:0-2589 GCA_041308745.1 Candidatus Omnitrophota bacterium
TTCAACAACAATTATTTTAATCATAATATTTATTATTACATTTTGGCAAATAATTCAATATCAATCTACATAAATAATAATTCTTCACAAAATCTTCACAAACCATGCATAAAAAATACAACATAAAATCCTCTATTCTATTTAGAAATCAAGAATAATTAGGAGGAATATATGAAAAGAACATTTTTATTGATTGGCATTTTTGTTTTAGGCCCATTTTAATGACCGCCCTTACGACGGTTCTCGGGCTTCTTCCTATGGCGATAGCCGTTGGAAAAGGGTCGGAACTCAGGGCCCCCATGGCCATAAGCGTTATGGGAGGACTACTAGTCGCCACTTTTCTTACTCTTGTAGTTATCCCCGCAATCTTTTTGATTGAAAATAATATAAGAGTGGCAATAGGAAAACTGTTTAAGAAAGATAGGGTTTAGGGGATAGAAGATAGGGTATAGGACTATGGGGGCAGAGGAATGGCGTTAAGATCCTTAAAAGATCTAATCGTGTGGCAAAAAGCCTACAAGCTAGTTCTAGAAACGTACAAAATTACAAAAGACTTTCCACAATTTGAGATATACGGATTGGCTCAACAGATAAGAAGAGCCTCAATTTCAATACCATCGAATATAGCCGAGGGATATGCGCGAAGAAATAAGGCTGAGTATAAGCATTTTTTATCAATAGCATATGCTTCGCTTGCAGAGCTTGAAACTCAGTATTTACTGTCCGTAGATTTAAAGTATTGCCAAAAAAGTGAAATTATCGAAAATTTGTTAAAAGAAGTGGGGAGCATGCTGTATAGGATGATAAATCCGAAAAAAGAGGATTAAAAAATTTATACTATACCCTATCCCCTAACTACTATCGACTAAACAATGAGTTTATCCCGATTTTCCATATTACGTCCTGTAACGACCGTAATGATCTTTTTTGCTCTCTCGCTAATAGGGTTTATATCCCTAACGAGACTTCCGGTAGAACTATATCCCGACATTTCCTTCGGACAGGTCAGCATAATAGTGAACATCAGGGGAGGCATACCTCCCACTGAAGTCGAGTCAATGGTTTCAAGGCCCATCGAAGAAGCCGTAAGCTCGGTTTCCAACCTCGAATCTATGATGTCCATTTCAAAAGAGGGCGAATCCACCGTTGTTCTCAGTTTTGAGCGCGGGCTTGATATGCAGCTTGCCTCAATGGAAGTGCGTGAAAAATTTGCAAAAGTAAGAGAAAAACTGCCGAAAGAATCCGAAAAACCTATTATTGCCCAATTTTCACAAACGGATGTCCCTGTAGTTATTGTTGCCATTACATCAAGAAAAAGAGACACAGAAGAACTTAGAAGAATTGTTGACGAAGAAATCAAGGAAAGGGTGAAAAGAGTGACCGGCGTCGCCAACGTGGAAGTCGGCGGCGGCAGGGAAAGAAAAATATTGATTGAAGCCGACAAAAAGGCCCTTGTACGTTACGGCGTCTCAATGAACACTCTTATAAGCGCGCTAGGCGCGAGCAACCTTAACCTTCTTACGGGCGAACTCCAAAGTGATAAGGAAAAAGTAAGCATAAGGGCCATGGGGCAGTTTTTAGAGGTGGAAGACATAAAGAATCTTCCGGTGTCCACTCTTCCGACGGGGTCCATTGTTAAGGTAAAGGATCTTGCCGAAGTTCAGGATTCGTATCTCGAAGCCAAAACCTACGCAAGAATAAATGTAAAACCCATTGTATCGGTGTACATACAGAAGGAAACGAAGGCCAACACAATAGAGGTTGCCAAAGGGATTCTGAAGGAACTGGATTACATAAAAACTATTTTGCCTGAAGACATAGAAATGATAATCACGAAAAATCAGGCGCAGTTTATACAGAAGTCTATCGCGAATCTGGCGGATGCCCTTCTTCGCGGGGCGGTAATGATTATTCTTGTTTTAATGCTGTTTCTCGGAAGTGTATCCGCAGGTAAGGGCAAGTGGGTTGTTATTGCCGGGCTTGTTTTCGCGGTTATCTCGCCAAAATTTCTTATCTACCTCATGCTTTTCGGACTCGTTACATTTCTAATTTACAGTAAACCAAACAGACCTATTCTCATAGTTGCGATATCTATACCCATATCGTTGATTATTACCTTTGGATTTATGGACCTCATGCTTGATCTAACAATCAATTTCATGACGCTTTTTGGTCTCGCGCTCGGGGTAGGGATGCTTGTTGATAACTCGATAGTTGTATTTGAAAACATTGTAACAAAAAGCGAAAAGGGAATGGAAAGGGTTGAAGCGGCAGTTAAGGGAAGCACCGAAATGAACGTGGTAATTTTTGCATCGACCTTAACAACGGTTATTGTTTTTCTTCCGATGCTTTTTGTAAGTAAATCAATGAGCATTCTGTACGGCGGAGTGGCCTGGACGGTAACGATTTCGCTTTTTGTATCTTTGTTTGTCTCGCTCATGATAGTACCGTTAATGAGCTCACGCATAGAGGTTGCTCAAAAAGGAAAAAGCACGGAAAAGACAAACGAGCATTTGTTGGAGCCTCTTTATAGGCTGCAGCAAAAAGGGCTGCTCTTTGTTTTAAAAAGAAGGTTTCTCGTTATATCTA
>JBFZAV010000072.1:0-3044 GCA_041308745.1 Candidatus Omnitrophota bacterium
CAATTAGTTTGTCTATATTCATGTTTATTCCTTTAGTAGTATTATTTCTTAATTTTTGTAATTTTTGCGCCTTCCAAAGAGAGATTATACATTAGCCCCTTCTGGCCAAACACAACGGCAACGATCGGTTCGTTCAAATTGGCGGAATCAATGGCCCCGCCCGCGCCTATGGCTACAACAGCAACTGAGGCATCCGCGCCAATTTTCCATCCGGAACTTTCCCTGAACTTTCTGAGCGCATTATCGTCAAGAAAGGCGATGATTATAGTTTTCTTCTGGGCTCCAAGCTGGAAACCTATCGAAGCTGCCGCAGTGTTGTAATAATCTACCGTTTTGCCTTTTATGCGGAGGGCTCCTTCTCCATATTCTCCGCCGATGCCGATACCCGCTTTAAAGACTAATGGGAAGATCAGCAGTCCCTTGGCCTTCTTCAAAACATTGTCAGAGCCTTTCATGTCCTCAAAAATTTCAAGAGCCCTATCAACGTCAATATTAATCTGTTTTGCGGTAGCGGCATGCGCTTCATTCACAAGGAAGGCTCCTAAATTTCCGATTGCAACAAACAATATCAGAGACATTGTAAAAAACTTTGTTACATTAATTTTTGTCATATTTTCTCCTTTTAATTGTTATCAAACTAAGCCTTAGCGGACCTGGATTATTAAGAATTATCTCAGGCTGTTTATCCTGTTTTGTGCTTCTTGAGAGCCGGAATAGCCTTTGTCGATGGCTTTTTGATAGTTCTCTATGGCTTTATTGACATCCCCTTTTCTTTGGTACGAAGAGCCGAGATTATAGTGTAGGTGCCCCACAGTCTCGCTGGTAGTACTATAAGTTACGCTTGAAATACCTTCTTCGTACGTTTTTATCTGCACATCTTCACCCATGCCCATCTGGCCGTATACGTAGCCAAGGTGCAGATACCCCCAAGGATCTTTGTATCCCATTTCTATGGCTTTTTCAATATTCTCCGCGGCTTCCTGGTTTTTGTCGAGCCTTTGATATGCGCAGCCCATATTGTTATAAGCGATGCCCATGGTTGGATCAGATTTTAAGGCTTCCTTATATTCGTAAATAGCGCTTTCATATTGCTGGCTGTCGAAATAATCATTGCCGGCGTTGAGGTGCTCGTTAGCTTTGTCGCTTCGCTCAACATAATAATCAATTTCATATACTTTGCTTTTTGCCTTTTCAGCATCAGGACCCTCCGGAATATTTGAAATATACAAGTTGATCAGGTCTTTAGCGTCGTAATAATGTTTGAGTTTTTCCTCAACAAGCCCAAGGTTGTAGTACAAATCGGGCCACCAAGGGGCTTTTTGTATGCCCTGTTTGAATTCCGCAGCGGCCGCTTCATAGTCGCCCTGAGCTTTTGCTATTTTTACGGCGGCTATGCCGCGGGCCATTGATTTTTTCGCCTCTTCTGGCACTGGAGGCAACTGCTTCATGTCCTTAACAGCGTCCAATGCTTTTTTTGCCACAGTAATATCGTAGCCGCCTTCAAGCTCCTTAACGCAGGCTTCGAGGGCGTCCTTACCTTTTAATGTTTTTGATTGGAGTTCCTGCTCAGTAAACCCAAGTTCTTTAAGAGCATTTAAAGCCGCTTCTCTTACTTCGGAATCCGGATCTTTGAGTTTTTTTATTAACGGATCTTTTGCGCGTTTATCTTTGATCCTTCCTAAAGAGTCAGCCGCCCTGGCTCTCGCGAAAGCGTCTTTATCATCAAGGGCTTTTATGATGGGCTCTACGCCGCGCGGATCGCCATATGTTTCCAGGGCCTTTATTGCTGCGGTTCGTGTGGACCAGTTATCCGAATCTTCAACTGCCATTTTCATCAAAATCGGCAGGGCTTTCTCATCTTTTATGCCGGCCTGTCTTGCCATGCTTTCGAGGACTTCAGCGGCCTGGCTGCGTGTATATGAGTCTGTATCGTTTAAAGCGGTAATGACATATGGTAAAGGCGCCGGGTCCTTGTATTCGTCAAACTCATAATACCAGAAAATAGAATGAAGAGCGCTTCTTTTGACATCAGCTGATGAGTCCTTTTCGGCCGCCTGAAGCAAGGGTTTTATGACTAATTGTATTTTATCCTTCTGAATATCTTTCAAAACTTCCGCCGCCTGTGATCTCTTGTAGCTCTGGGGGTCACCGAGCATAATTTTGACAAGGGCTGAAACTGCTTTTTCGCTGTCGATGCCGCCAAGGTCGACTATCGCATAGTAATAGCTGTCAAACTGATCGCTTTTAGCTTTTGCCACCAGATCGTCAACCTGGTCGGTAAAAGCGTTAGTGGCTGCGAAAATAAATGATAGAAAAAGAAGCACGGACAAAAAATATTTTTCGATTTTCATTTTCAGGCCTTCCTTGTTTTTATTAGAATTTACCCTTATCGCCTATTTCGCCTCCGGCCAGGTCGCCGGCTTTTTTGCGGGCATTATCCCCAACGCCTTCAACGTACTCGTCATCGTCTGACCCTTTGTAGATCTTATCGTTTCCAAGTTCCCCTATGCCTTTTTCAAGTTTACCCATGCCGCTATTATAAACACCTTCAGACAGTTCGCGCATGCTTTTATACCATGTTCCGGTCTTTTCCTGAAAGCCTCTCAGCCCTGAAACTATGGGGATTCTATTAAATGATTCATTAAATGTTCTTAAGTAGACCCAGTCCATAAATTCATTTTTCTTCTCGATAAAAGTGCGCCAGGCGTTTGAGGCGAAATTTTTTACATTCTCTTTAGTTTTGCCGATTTTTTCTAAAGTTTTTTCGGCTTTTTCAGCCTGTAAATCGCTGGTTTTAATCACTTTTTTTGCGTTTTTGTTGAGAGGAATATCCCCTGTTTTGAGAGTTTTATAATACTCTTCCTGTTTTGATTCGGTTTGAAAAGCGTCGCCGTAGGTGTTTTTCATGTCTTCGAGAAGATCATCCTTTTTTGTTTCAAAGTCTGTCTCTAACGCTTGTCTTTCTTGTTCCTGCCGTTCCATTTTTTGTTTGAGAAGTTGTTCCTGCTTTTTTCTTCTTTCTTGTTCCAGGCGTATTCGTTCCT
>JBFZAV010000073.1:0-3646 GCA_041308745.1 Candidatus Omnitrophota bacterium
GGGAGACGAAATGATAAAAGAAAGTAATTGGCGGGACGTCCAGGAGTGGCTGATAGAGAAGGTTAAGAACTGCGATGGCGCTCTAATTCCCATGGATAATTTTGTGCGGCGTCAGGAGCCCGAATTGGATTATCAGGTCTTTTTGGAGAGCGCTTCGCGCACAATGATAAGATTTAAAAAACCCGAGCGTTTAATAAGAGTGATAGTGCGGATCATCGATGAACAGGTGAAGGTCACTCATACCGCGATGCTTCTTAGGGATAAAAACAAAAACTATTATAACTTGATAGACAGCCAGGGCGCTGAAGGAATGAAAATTCCGGTTGGTTTTATTAAACTGACTGATGAGAATCCGTTAATCAAGGTTTTTAGCGAAAGAATTAATTATAAGCTGTCCGATACGGGAGCCCTGGAGTACAAAGCCCTGCTAGATGCCCTCGTAAGGGATAACGACATTCGTTCCAGTAAACCGATTACGGAGCTGATAAATCTGACTTTAAAACAGATGGAGCTCCTGAAGGCGAACATATGCATACCGATTTATTATAAAAAAGAGCTTTTAGGTATTCTGGTTTTGGGTAAAAAGCTCGCAAATATAAAATTTTCCAGACAGGAAGTCGGGTTTTTTACAACCTTGGCGAACGATGTAGCGATGGCGCTTGCGAACAGCCAGCTCATACAGGATTTACAGGATAAGATATATGAGGTGCACACTCTTTACGAGAGAGAACACCGGCTTTTTATACACACATCGATTTCAATGGCCGCGTCCATAGATGCAAGGGATCCATACACTCACGGTCATACTGAAAGAGTTACGCAGTATGCTCTGGCTCTTGCCACAGCATTGGTGGGTGATCCGGAGGCCAAAGCGTATAAGAATTTTATTGAAACACTGCATGTGGCTTCGCTTTTGCACGATATAGGAAAAATCGGCGTCCCTGACAGCATTCTCAATAAGAGAGGCCCATTGACCAAAGAAGAGTACGATAAAGTTAAGGAGCATTCAGTAACCGGAGCCGCCATTCTTTATCCAATAAGGGAGCTGGGCGATATAGCAAGCGAGATCAGAGCTCATCACGAACGCTTTGACGGAAAAGGGTATCCGGATGGTTTAAAGAGTTATGATATTCCTTTCATTTCAAGGATTATTTCGGTTGTTGATACGTTTGACGCCATTACAAGCGACAGGCCGTACAGAAAAAAGATGAGTCCGGAAATTGCCTTATCAACAATTAAGGAAAACTCCGGAACCCAGTTTGACCCAAAGATAGTAGGCGCGTTTTTTGAGGCTTACGAAACACAAAACATGGCTGCCGATTTTTAGTCTGCGGAGGACATTACATACAAGGCTTTTGCTGCGCCAGCTTTAGAGTTTCTGAAATAATGTTCAAGCGAAGCGTCAAAATAAAGACTATCGCCTTGTTTTAAAAGGTATTCCCTGCCGTTTATTACAACATCCAAGTTTCCTTCAAGAGCATATACGAATTTTTCCACACCGATGTCATTCGTGTCTTTTTGTGTTTCAGAATTTGCGTTAAGCTTCAGAAGGACCGGTATGATTTTTTTGTTCTGAGTTTTTGTTACCAGAAGTTCGTGCTTGGCGTCGGGTGAGCTTTTAAAATATTCTATCCGGTCTTTTTTGGAAATATTTTCAATTATTTTTGCCTCATCCTCGACGGCTTCATACAATTCCGCGAGGGAAGTGCCCAACACTTTACAAATGTTTTTATGCGATTTGACCGTGCCGGTCATCTTATTATTTTCCATTCGGCTCAAAGTCGCCAGGGCAACACCGCTTTTTTTTGCCAATTCATCAAGCGTGATACCTTTTTCTTTTCTTAGCTCTTTTATCCTTATCCCTATTTTCATGCTATTTCGCTCCTTATTTTAACTAATATCATAATAAATTTTTGCAAAAAAATCAAATAAAAACCTCGTTTTTACTGTCTTGTTATCATATGACAGCCTGTTAATCTTCCTCGGAATTCAGGGCGATTTCTTTACGCTAAAATCGCATGAATTCCTCGGAAGCTTAACAGCCTGCCGACTTAAAACTCTCCAGTTCCGGCATGTACAATATTTTGTAGATAATTGGCGGGTGGCACGGTAAAAGCGTGAGTGTCCTCCCCACCTTCGGTGTGGGCCCGGTATGTATTGGCGGAGGGGCCCCACGAATGCTTTTACCGTGACAGGCCCCGCCAATGTTAGAAAAATACCGTTAGAAAATTTTGGGGGAATGGAAGACCGGATACCCTACAATTAGGTTTTACAAAAAATCACTTGAAGCCTGCGTTTTGTTCTGATAGTATTATACATAACTTAAGTTATTTATCTTATATCACGCCGTAAAACAATTATGAAAAGAATATATTTATCTATCATATTAATACTTACCTTTGCCGCCATAGCGTCCGCAAATGATGATTATTTTCAGACGGAAATTGATTTCGCAAAAAAAGCCATAAAAGACGGCTTTTATGATCTTGCCGAAAATAAGCTGAATATACTTTTGGGGCAAAACCTGCCGGAAGACATAGAGGTTGAGGGACATCTTCTTTTGGGGAGAACATATTTCGGCAAAGGCGACCACGAGAAAGCCCTGACCGAGTTCAATCTGGTTCTGGACCGCTACCAGAACAGTTCTTTCGTGGATAGCGCTGTTTATTGGATAGCCGAAGTTTATTTTAAGGCGGAAAATTATGAGGAGGCCTTATCGTATTATCAGGCCATATTGGAAAATTATCCTACCAGCGAATATGCCATATTTGCGCTTTATTCCGAAGCCTGGTGTTATGAAAAATTAGGCGAATACGACATGGCTATTGAAGTGCTTGAGGAGCTTGTCGATAAACATCCTCTAAATGAGCTTGCAATTAAAGGAAAATATAAAATTTGTGAAATTTTGTATTTGTCAGGAGGTTATAGCAAGGCAATCGTCGAACTGGAAAACTTTGTAAAAAAGTACCCCGTTAACGAAAATATCTTTGAAGCTTATTATATGCTAGGGGATTCATATTACAAAATAAACGATTTTAATAATGCTATCAAGTATTTAAAAGACTCTCTTCGGGGAGCCGCCAATGACAAATGGAAGAGTATCGCGGAATACAAATTGGCGGTATCATGCAGAAAAACCAATGATCTGGTAAACGCTGAATATTGGATTAATAAGCTGTACGAGGAAGAGCTTGCGCCGGATATGCGAGGCGCGGCGTTATTGGCGATGGCAGACATTGAAGAGGGAAAAGGAAATACCGAGGCGGCAGTAGATCGCTATAAACAGGTTATCAACGAGTTGCCCGTTAATAAAAAAACAGCTGAGGCTTATTATCTTGCCGCGGAAGCGCTTTATAAACAAGGAAAAAAGAACGAAGCTATAGAACTTTATAGTAAGGCGCTCAAAAAATTCCCCAACAATGAATATGCTGATGTTATGCATTATGGCCTTGCCTGGGCGTGCTTATCTATGGCGGATGAAAACCTGGCAATGCAGAATTTTGACAAAACCGTGGAAATCTCAAACAACAAGGAACTCGTATGCAGTTCTTTAGTTGCTATTGCCGATATTTTTCAGGGCAGGGGAGACTATGCGAACGCAATAGATGTTTATGACAGGGTTTTAAGAGAGTTTTCCGACTCAATT
>JBFZAV010000074.1:0-4103 GCA_041308745.1 Candidatus Omnitrophota bacterium
TTCAAAAGATACCGGGAAGAATCAGTAAATATCATATTCTAAGAGACGGCATTCGATATCACCGCTATAGAAGGGGATCCGTTTTTTTGCCGCAAGACCGACTTTTTTGGAAAGCTCAAGATTCCCGGTAAAAATGTAGCCGGTGTATCCAGGGCATTTTTGCTTAAAAAAATCACCTATTTTTTTATAAGTATCGACCAACTTTGATACAGACCCCATTCGTTCCCCATATTCAGGGTTCACAATTACTATTCCTTTTCCTTCAGGGATGGGGGTGTCCCAAAAATCACACACTTTAAACTCTATTAAATGGTCCACCCCGGCGGTTTTCGCGTTTTTCATTGCGGCATCAACGGCCTTGGCGCTTATGTCTGTCGCGATTATCTTAGAATCTATTTTTTTTCTGGCCAGAGCAAGAGTTTCTTTTCTTAAAGCCTGCCAGTATTTTTCATCAAAACCCACTAAGTGAGTAAACCCGAAATTGCTCCGCAAAAGACCCGGGGCCTTATTGAGGGCAATGAGCGCGGCTTCTATCGCCAAAGTTCCGCTCCCGCACATCGGATTAACAAAATGCCCGTCGCCTTTATAATCGGAGGCAAGAATAACGGAGCTTGCGAGGGTTTCCTGCATTGGCGCCTCAAGCGGTATTTTCCGGTAACCTCTATCAGCCAGTTTTGTGCCGGACGTGTTAATGTATATCCAGGCCTTGGTATTTTTCCAGTATAAATTTATTACTATGTTTTTTCTGTCGGCTCCTGAGTTGGGGCGTTTGCCCACTTTTTTGACCAGCCTGTCGACAATGGCGTCTTTAAGCTTTTGGCTCGCGAACATTGAATTTTTTATTGAAGGATTGTCTACCTGTGAAACTACCGAAATATATTCATTAGCGGGAATGATGTTTTCCCATTCTGTGTTATAGGCTTCGCCGTACAGATCGTCAGGATTTACGCACGTAAATTCTTTCAAGAGGAAAAGAACGTTATAAGCCGTGCGGAGTTTCAGATTAAGATTGTAGGTTTCAAGAAACTTTGCCGTAATTACAACCCCGGTGTCATGTGATGAGTCTATTGTATAGCCGAGAGAGGTTATTTCCGACTCCAGAAAAGGTCTGATTCCGCGCGCCGAGGTAATAAGTATTTTACTTGTATTGTTGAAATCCATATGAGGCATAGAGTATAGCGTACTTTACTCGCAATTTTCAACTTTTTTTGGAAAAAAAGATTTTTTGAATATTTTTCTTGATGTTTTCCGTAAGGGTAGTATACTTAACCATTAAGTAAAGTGATTGTTCGATGACTTTACGTTTTTTAGTATAACAAAAAAGGAGACAGGTAATGAGATTTCAACAGGATGGTCGTGGTTTCGGCAGCGGGCCGAGAGAAATGCACAAGGCAATTTGTTCAGAATGCAAGAAGGAATGCCAGGTGCCTTTTAAACCCAGCGGAGACAGACCAGTTTACTGCAAAGATTGCTACGCAAAACGCAAAGATTCCGGCCGGTAGATATTTAAATTTCAGGCTTACGTATTTGCAATAAGTTGAAAGAGAGGAAAAAGAAGCGTTTTTTCCTCTCTTTCGGGTTCTTTTTATTTATTGATTATTTTAGTTGACTAATTCCAGAAATTAGGGTACAATGTTCTTCGTACATGGTAGATAAGAGTATAGGCGTAGCAGTTTGAACCACAAGGTTAGAAACATGCACCTTGTGGTTTTTTTTAACTGAGGTATCTACCTAAAATTTTATTTAAACAAAAAGGAGAAAGAAGTAATGGCAAAAGGAACAGTAAAATGGTTCAATAACTCAAAAGGTTATGGATTTATTACACCTGAAAACGGCGCTGATGTATTCGTACATCACAGCTCGATCCAGGGCGAAGGCTATAAGTCTTTAAATGAAGGTCAGGCTGTTGAGTTTGATGTTCAGCAAGGCAAAAAAGGCCTCGAAGCTATAAACGTAGTAAAGCTGTAACACATACAGTAAGAACCTTCCAATAAATAATTGGAAAAAAAGAAGAGCCAGTTTTGAAAGAAGCTGGCTTTTCTGTTTTTAAAATCACTCTCCAAAATAAGAGTTCACACTTCTCTCTTTTTGTTTTAGAATGGAGAGGCAAATTATATTAGATGAAGGAGAGTAAAAGGTGAGTCAAAAAAAACACGCCACACACAATATCGTAAGAGTGCTGTCAAAACTTGGCTATTCTTCCAGAAAACAGGCGGTCGAACTTGTTAAGGCCGGCAGGGTGTCCGTAAACGGGAGAATTGTTGCTCATCCCGGGGAAAAGGTCTCATTTTCGGAAAATATAATTGTTGACGGAAAAAAAGTCGCTAAAAAAGAGAAGATTTACATTCTTTTAAATAAACCTTCTGGTTATGTTACGACGCGAAGTGATGAAAAAGAGAGAGATACAGTATACGAATTTATTAAAGACATAAAAGGGTGGGTAGCTCCCGTAGGAAGGCTGGATAAGGATTCGGAGGGCCTCTTAATTTTTACGAACGATACAGTTTTCAGCGACAAGATGACCGACCCCAAAAGCAAAGTGCCGCGTACATACGAAGTGCTTGTTGATGGAAGGCTTTCGGCTGAAGAGTTCGAAAAGATAAAAAGAGGCACGGATATCGGCCGGGGAGAAGCGTCAAAACCCCTGTCTGTGAAAAAGCTGAAAGAAATCCCGGAAGGCGAGATAATAGAAATAGTGCTTACCGAAGGAAAAAACAGAGAAATCAGGCGTCTTCTCGAGGTTTACGGAAAGAAAATTCTCAGGCTTAAACGCGTTGCTTTCGGGCGCTTTAGCCTTGGGGACATTAAGCCCGGGAAGTATAAAGTCATCGACATCCGATAAAGCGGAATCTTGCAATGGATATGATTATCATTATAATTAAAGACGCAACATGCAAAAATCACAAAAATGAGGATAGTGAAAAATGGAAAAAAGACTCGATCTTAAAAGCCCGGCGGTTTTTATAGGAAAGCAGGGAAACGGTGTAATAAGTTTTGGCTCCGGCCAGCCGGATCTTCCCCCGCCGAAAGAAGCCATAGAAGGCGTTGATATCAGGAAAGATCTAAGGTACGGTCTTATTCAGGGAGAGCTTCCGCTAAGAGAGGCTTTGTCAAGAGAGTATCCCAACTCCACGGCAGAAAATTTTGTAATAACAAACGGCGCGTCTGAAGCGCTCGATCTTATATTCCGCGCTTGGGGCAAGGGCAAAGTTCTTCTTCCAAGGCCTTATTATTACTCCTATCCTCCGATTATAAAAATGGCAGGAATGGAAATTGTGTATACAGATCTTATTGAAGGAAGGATAGATATTAATGATTTTAAGAAAAAGGTTAAAGGCTGCAAGGCGGTTCTTATTAATTCGCCGTCTAATCCCACCGGAAGAGTGGAATCGATAGAGACATTAAAAGAAATCGAGAAAATAACGGAAAAGCTCGGAGTTTACGTTGTTTCCGACGAAGTGTATAAGGATCTCATATATGAGAGGGAAAATTATCATATCAAAGGAAACCATGTTATTACTGTAAATTCATTTTCCAAAACATACGCGATGTGCGGCGTAAGGGTTGGGTATCTCTGGTCGAGCGATCAGAGGATAGCGAACGAAATCATAGAAATGAAAACCCACACGTCGATGAATACATGCCTTGTAGGTCAGGACATGGCCTTGCGCGCGATGGCCGCTCCGAAGGAATACATTATCAAGCAGAAAAATATCTGGAAAGAAAGGCGGGATATAATTTACAAGGGGTTTTGCGATCTGGGTTTCGAGCTCTGGAAACCCGAAGGCGCGTTTTATATTTTACCGAAGTGTAAAAACGCCAAAGAATTTCTGATGACGCTTTTTTATGACTACAGAGTAATTACTTATCTTGGAGATTGGTTTGGCGCTCCGGGCCATATACGTTTAAGCTACGCGCTTGACAAAAAAGAAATAGAAGAGGGGTTAAATAGAATTAAAGACGCGATGAAAAAAGTCCGCTGTTTTTAATTTTAAAAAAAGAGTACAAAATAAAAAGGTGTACCTTATTTAAGGTACACCTTTTTATTTTTATAGAACGCGAACTCTTACTGAATAGGCACTTTTTTGAGTTGAGAAGGAAGT
>JBFZAV010000075.1:0-8386 GCA_041308745.1 Candidatus Omnitrophota bacterium
ATGCGGAAGGGAAGTGCGGAATCTTGTCAAGAAACATAAGGGAACGGATAATCTGACAAGGGATTTTAACGCTTACCAGGTTATAGAGTTTTTAATGAAGAAACTTCCTCCGGAAAGGCATAACGAGTCGGAATTTAACCTTATAAGATATAACCACATCAGGCATCTCGTAGGCGCCTCGAGTATTGAGGTTAAGGATATTGTTGAAAAAGCTTTGTTAAGAGGCGAGCTTAAGCTTAACATTAACGCAAGCCAGCTTATAGAGTTTATCGAATCCAAAAAACCAGAATCTTGGGCCGCTTCAGGGGATGTTAAAAGGGCCGATCTTGAATCGATTAAATTTTATTCAGAGAAGGGCCGCGGAAGTTTTCTATTAATAGGAGAACAGGACCGCAAGTTTACAATATCGGCAAACGAGGAATTCAGCGGCACCTTAAGAAAAGATGAAGACGCTAAGAGCGATGAACTTGATGAGATTATTGTTGATGGCAATGTGGAGGTCGGCGAGTACAAACCCGGAAAGACGAATTGGGTATACAGGGGTGTGCTTTTTGGGGCGATTTCATGGCTTGTTCTTCTCGCGGCAGACGCGGTCAGGGCATATGAAGGTGATTTCTTAAAATCATTCCTTATTGATGACATTTATGCGATCTTCCAAAGAGGCATTACTTTTATTATGTTTGTCAGCCTGGGTTTCCTGGCAAACCGAAAGATCAAAGAATATATTTCATACCTGGATATGTATAGAGAGATGTTTGAAAAGTCGCCCATGGCCTTCCACGAGCTCGACAGGGACGGGAAAATCGTTGATGTAAATAAGAAGTGGCTTGTAACCATGGGTTATGAAGAAGATGAGGAAAACCTGGTGATAGGCCTCGACTTTTTCGATCATTTTATTATCGAAGAGCAGAGGCAAAATGCGAGGGCCCGCTTTAAGGCCATGATGGAAGATCTCCCGCCGAGTGAATGGCCCGAAAAGAAGGGGGACAGGCAATATCTAAAAAAAGACGGCACAAGAATAAGCGGTGAAACCAAAAATACATTGATTGTTAAATACAAAAGAGATAAAAAAACCGGCGAGAGAAAAAAGAAGACAGTCGCGGTTATTACAAGCTTCAGGGATCTTACCGAACAGAGAAGCGCTGAAGAGAAATATAAAATATCTTTTCTTAATAACCCATCCATAATGGCGTTAAGTACGGTCAGCGGCGGAAGGTATGCCGATGTAAACGAGAAGTTTTTAACTGTTTTAGGATACTCAAGGGAAGAGGTTATAGGTGTAAAGTCTTCGGATCTTGGTATTTTTGTTAATCACGCGCAAAGAAATCTTATTGTGAAAGAAGTGCTTGAGAAGAAGCATGTGGAGAACGTTGAAGTGGATGTGCGCGCTAAAAACGGGGAGATAAAAAACGGATTATTTTCGGCCATACTCGTTAAATTAGGCGGCATAGAATATCTTTTAACCACAATGTACGATATAACGGAACGAAAGAAAATAGAAAAACAAATTATCGAAAGGGAAAAAAGGTATCGCCTTGCGCTTGATGCGGGAATGCTTATGTCGTGGGACTGGGATATTCCTTCGGGGAATGTTGTTCACGACAGCACATGGTATGAGTTTATTGGATATACACAGGAAGAGACAAAAACTTTAAGGGAAAGCGGACTTGATATTTATTATCCAGATGACAGAGAAAAAGCAAACAGTTTGAAGGAAAAATGCAGAGAAGCCGGACGCGATCAATGTGAACTAAAATACAGGATAGTGACAAAATCGGGTGAGATAAAGTGGGTCCTGGATGTAGGTATGGTTGTAGAAAGGGCAGAAGATGGAAGACCTATTCATATGGTTGGATACCATAGGGATATTACTGAAAGTATACACCTGGAGGAAGAAAGAAAACAGGCCGAAGAACAGGTAAGGTCTTTGCTTGAGAACCTGCAGAGCGCCGTGTTCTACAAGGAATGGGACGGGAAGGCAATGCGCGTGAAATACGCAAACACAGCTTTTTATGTAATGCTTGGGCTTAACCCTCAAAAAGACAGGCAGTTTGTTGAGGGCAAAACTGATGAAGAGATCTACCGCCATTTTGGTTTTGGCGAAAACTATAAATGGGCCGAATACCAGAATGATGATAAAAAGGTTTTTGAAACGGGAGAAAGTGTTAACAAAATTGAAGAGAACGAGCGGGGCGGCGAAAAGATATTTGTACATATAAGAAAAAGCCGAGTAGGAAACGGAGTTCTTGGAACTTTTGTGGATGTTACGGAGATAAAAAGAAAGGAGAATGAGCTCCGAGAAGCATATGCGCGTTTGGAAGAAGCCAATATAAAACTGGCGCACTTAACCATGACAGATCCCAAGACAGGCGCAAAGAATATAAGGTATCTTGCCAAGGAATTCCCGGGGAGGCTCGAGCCGATGTCGAGACATTCGGATGCGAGTGTGTCGGTTATATTCTGCGATGTGGATAATTTCGGGCAATTTAATAAAAAGTTCGGGGAAAGTGTCGGTGACAAAATTTTACGCCAGGTGGTACAAGTTGTTCAGGAAAAACTTAGAAGGCGCGGAGATCTTCTTGTAAGGTATGGCGGGGAAGAATTTATGATCATTCTTTTTAATATCACATCAAAAGACGCGGCGACGATAGTGGCAAAGGAAATCTTAAATGCGGTTCGCGATATTGAGGTTGCCCTGGACGAACCTTTTGAAGATAAAGCGGCAGGCGAAGTAATTACTTCGGTTGATGTTACCTGGACGATGGGGGTAGCGGAGTTAGTCGAAAAAGATATGAAAAATTTTTTAGATGAAATAAGCAGGGTAAAAGAGTTTGAAAAGAGGCAGAGGGAAAAAACAGATCAAATGGAAAATGCCGCGGAAAGGACAAGTTTCGAGAGATCCCTAGAAACAATAATCGAAGGCGAAGAAAGCGAGGCATGTAAAATTCTTATCGGAAAAGCCGATAAAGCCATGCGGGAGGCCAAAAAAAGGGGCAAGAACAGGATCGTTCTCATTAAAGATGACGGAAGTTTTGAGGAGATTGGCGAAGAACCCGTCAAAGATACTGTTTCTCAAGAATTTGCAGTATCGGGTGAAGAACCAAACTATACTTCAATAGAAGTGGACCTTGACGCTAAAAAAACAGAAACTGTTTTAGATACAGATGAGGAAAATACCAGAGAAGATGAGATCCTAAGAAGCGTTGAAGCTGTGGCCCTGAAGATGTTAACGAGCGACTTGGTTAACATAGATTCAGAGCTTGGCGGTGAAAAGTTTACGCTTTTTATTGATAGCGATATTGCAGAGGGCAAAGCAAAAGATGCTTTAGATAAGATTGTTGCCGCGATCGAGAAAAGAAAGGGCGTAGGCGATCTTCTTGCCAAGAGATTAAAAAGAACTGAGATTGTTTTCGAGTCTGTTTCAAAAGGAGCAGACACGGCAAGCAATTTTTCTCCCGCAGTCGAGGGGCTTGAATCCATTTCAAAAGACGGGAAGGGTTCGCGGGATAAAAAGAATATGGCGATAATTACATCCGATAAAAACTTAATATATTTTAAAAATTTCGAAGAAAAATCAACTATTACCGCTTTGAGAAAAGGCGAAGGCATGGACAGCGAAAAAGTTTATTATCCATTGGTTGAGGTTATTCTTTTAACTCTTATGAGAACAGGCATTGAGGATTATGACGTGGATCAGCTGGTTGAATTTTGTAAAGTTATCAGAAATGTTTATGGGTTCGATACAAATGAAAAAATAGTGTCAGTACTTTGTATGAAAGGTTCCTGCGTTCTGAAGAGAACTATAATTATTGATCTTGTTGCTCCGGCGGAAGCGATGGACCCCAAGGAAATACAGAGCGAATATGACAATGTTGTGGAGTGCATAATCCGCGCGTAATAGGGTGTAAACCAATTTTCAAGCCGGGATCGGAATTAAATTCCGATCCCGGCTTGTTTTTTTCCCGGCATGATTGTGTGTCTAACTGGTAATTGTAGTAAATAA
Source organism: Candidatus Omnitrophota bacterium (assembly GCA_041308745.1). Lineage (GTDB taxonomy): Bacteria > Omnitrophota > Gorgyraeia > Tantalellales > Tantalellaceae > PPR-0476. Next base: position 4,004 of record JBFZAV010000075.1, read on the forward strand.
TATTAATAATAGTACAAACACAAAAACGAGCTCTTGACAAAATCCGGAATATCATTACAATCTACTAGAAAACTGGGAGGATAGATGAAATTAGAAAAAAAAGTTTCGTTAATAACCGGTGGAGCAAGAGGAATTGGCAAAGAAATAGCGCTTCTTTTTGCAAAAGAAGGTTCAGATCTTGCCATATGTGATGTCAACGAAGAAATACTAAGCCAAACAAAAAGTGAGATCGAAAAATCTACGGGAAGAAAAGTTTTTGCTTCAAAAGTCAATGTGGTTGACTTTAAAGAAGTGCAGGGTTTCGTGGATAAAATTCTTGACAATTTTGGCAAATTGGATATACTTGTCAACAATGCAGGCATCACCAGAGACAATCTTTTGATGAGAATGAGCGAAGAAGAGTGGGATGCTGTTCTTAATGTTAACTTAAAAGGGGCCTTTAACTGCATGAAAGCGGTGACCCGTCCCATGATGAAAGCAAGATCGGGCCATATAGTAAACATGGCATCAATCATAGGTATTATGGGTAACGCGGGCCAGGCGAATTATTCGGCCAGTAAAGGCGGACTTATTGCTCTTACAAAAACTGTTGCTAAAGAGTTTGGCTCAAGAAACATCTGCGTAAATGCCATAGCTCCGGGGTTCATCAAAACGGATATGACGGATAAACTTACTGATGAGCAGAAGGAGGTTATGCTAAAATTAATACCTCTTGGGAGAATGGGAAGTACCGAAGATGTTGCTAAATTAGCAGTTTTCTTAGCCAGCGACGATTCAAGCTATATAACCGGAGAGGTTATAAAGGTTGACGGCGGAATGGTAATGTAAATGAGTGCGAATTTATCCCGAGCCGGTTACAGGCTTAGGTTGCGGCGAGGGATCTTGGTTAATGGGATGATGGAAGTAAAAGTTTTTAATATTAAAAGGAGGGGCAAATGTCAGAAGTTGCTGAAAAAGTAAAATCGATCGTTGCGGAACAGCTTGGTGTTAAAATCGAAGAGGTAAAAGAAGACGCAAAGTTTATCGATGATCTTGGTGCAGATTCTTTGGATACGGTTGAGCTTGTTATGGCTCTTGAAGAAGAGTTCGGCGCTGAGATACCGGACGAAGATGCCGAGAAGTTAACCACAGTTGGCGAAGCCATCAAATATATAGAAGAAAAAGCTTCAAGCCAAGAATAAATTAACCCCTTCCGAGCAGTGATATAATGTCAAAAAGAAGAGTAGTCCTTACGGGAGTAGGATTAATTACTCCCGTAGGGAATAACATTAAGGATTTTTGGGAGTCGTTAATAACCGGCAAGTCGGGAGTTGGTCCCGTTACCGCTTTTGATGCCTCAAGGTTTGATTCCAGAATAGCCGCAGAAGTAAAAAATTTTCAACCCACGCTGTACATTACACCCAAACAAGATAAGAGGCTTGATCTTTTTGTAAAATACGCCGTCGCAGCCGCAAAGATGGCTTTTGATGACAGCGGATTAGTTAGAGAAAAGATTGACCTAAATAGAGCCGGCGTATATATCGGTTCGGGCATAGGCGGGCTTCACACTATTGAGACGGAACACCAGAAGTATATTGAATCGGGCCGAGACCCATCCAGGATATCTCCATTTCTTATTCCAATGCTGATTGTAAACATTGCTGCGGGTATTGCTTCGATAGAGATAGGATTTAAAGGTCCTAATTCGGCGGCAGTTACTGCATGCGCCACAGCCAGTCATTCCATCGGAGATGCTTTTAAAATTATCCAGAGAAATGATGCGGATATTATGGCTTGCGGCGGTGCGGAAGCGGCAACAACTGAAATGGGGTTTGGCGGGTTTTGCGCATTAAAGGCTCTTTCTACCAGAAACGATGACCCCAAGAGGGCGTCACGTCCGTTTGACAAAGAAAGAGACGGATTTGTTATGGGAGAAGGCGCCGGAGTTGTAATTTTAGAAGAACTTGAACACGCCAAGAAACGCGGCGCTAAAATATACTGCGAGATGGTCGGTTACGGCATGAGCGGAGACGCTTATCATATGACCGCCCCTGATCCATGCGGAGACGGAGCCATAAGGGCCATGAAAGCCGCATTAAAGGATGCCGGACTGGATCCGAAAGACGTTGATTACATAAACGCGCACGGCACATCAACGCCTTTAAACGATAAAATGGAAACTGCCGCTATAAAAAACGTTTTTGGCGATCATGCATATAAGCTAGCCGTCAGCTCTACAAAAGGCGTTACGGGACATCTTCTTGGAGCAACCGGCGGAGTAGAGCTTATTGCGTGCGCAAAAACTATTGAAAACAGCATCATCCCGCCTACAATCAATTATGAATATCCAGATCCCGATTGCGACTTGGATTATGTTCCAAATGTGGCAAGAAAAAAAGAAGTAAAGGTAGCAATAAGCAATTCCCTGGGGTTTGGCGGGCACAACGCTACTTTAGCTGTTAAGAAATATACCGGTTAATCTTGCAAAATTTCCCAAAAAATAATTTCAAAAAATAATAAGGAGCGAGTTATGGATTACTTACTTACCGAAACGCAGCAGATGATAAAAGAACTGTGCAGGAAAATTGCGGTAGAAAAAATTAAACCTGTTGCCGCTGAATATGACGAAAAAAATGAGTTTCCCTGGGAAATTGTTAAGGTTTTGGCGGAATCCGATATATGCGGTATATATATTCCGGAAGAATACGGAGGGATGGGCGGCGGCGTAATGGACCTTGCGGTTGCCACGGAAGAGCTTTCGTGGGGATGCGGCGGTATTTCGCTTGCTTTTGCCGCCACGGGGTTAGGCACTTTTCCGATAATTCTTTTCGGTAACGAAGAACAAAAAACAAAATATCTTCCCGATATAGCTTCGGGTAAAAAACTTGCGGCGTTTTGTCTTACGGAAGCTGAAGCCGGTTCGGACGCCGGAAGCATTAAAACCACAGCCAAAAAAGAAGGCGACCATTACGTTATTAACGGCACAAAGCAGTGGATAACAAACGGAGGAGAAGCTGAAACCTATACAGTAGTTGCCATGACCGACAAATCAAAGGGCGCAAGAGGGGCAAGCTGTTTTATAGTTGAAAAAGGAACCAAAGGTTTAAGCTTCGGAAAGAAAGAAGATAAACTCGGCATTAGAGGTTCCGCTACACGTGAAGTTATTTTTAACGATGTAAAAGTTCCTAAGGAAAATCTTCTTGGCAAAGAAGGCTTAGGGTTTATAGTTGCGATGAAAACATTTGACCATTCAAGGCCGGGTGTTGCCGCTCAGGCGCTGGGCATCGCGCAAAGAGCCATCGATGAAGCCGTTCAGTACACTCACGAGAGGCGGCAGTTTGGCCAGACGATTTCATCTTTCCAGGGCGTACAGTTTATGCTTGCGGATATGGCGACACAGCTTGAGGCCGCGAGAGCGCTTGTTTATTCCGCAGCCAGAATGATAGATTCGGGGGCAAAAAATATAGCAAAAGTTTCAGCAATGTGTAAGATGTTTGCTTCCGATGTTGCAATGAAGGTTACTGTTGACGCGGTCCAGCTTTTTGGCGGATATGGATACATGAAGGAATATCCGGTAGAAAAGCTTATGAGAGACGCTAAAATAACCCAGATTTACGAAGGCACAAACCAGATACAGAGAAGCGTTATAGCGTCGGCTCTTATTAAAGAAGGCTTATCGAAATAAAAAAGGTAAATTATGAAAATAATTGTAATGATAAAACAGGTTCCGGATACAACCGATGTAAAAATTGATCCAAAAACAAACACCCTTAAAAGAGAGGGTGTTCAGTCCGTAATAAATCCTTTCGACATGTACGCAATAGAGGAAGCGATAAGAACCAAGGAAAAAATTCCGGGCGCAACGGTTGTCGTAATCAGTATGGGGCCGCCGCAGGCGCAGGAAGCGTTGAAAGACGCGGTAGCCATGGGGTGTGACGAGGCGATTCTTTTAAGCGATAGAAAATTCGCCGGCAGCGATACATGGGCCACAAGTTATACGCTTTCTAGGGCTATCAAAAAGGTCGGTGATTTCGGGGTAATTTTTTGCGGCAAACAGGCCTCCGACGGTGATACCGCCCAGGTGGGGCCGGGCATTTCAACCCATCTTGATATTCCGCAGGTAACATATGTAAAACATATCGAAAAAATCGAAAAAGATAAAGCAGTAGTTCATAGAATGACCGAAGAGGGTTACGACATTGTTGAAACCCCTCTTCCTGCGGTATTCACGGTTGTTAAAGAAATAAACGAGCCAAGGCTTCCTTCTTTGAAAGGAAAAATGAAGGCCAAAAGTATAAAGATACCCGTATGGACGGCGGCAGATATTTCTTGCGACGACGCAAAAATAGGCCTTGACGGGTCTCCGACAAGGGTTGTGAAAATTTTTACGCCTCCTCCAAGAGA
>JBFZAV010000076.1:0-7487 GCA_041308745.1 Candidatus Omnitrophota bacterium
GGCTTTCTCTAAAATATACTCCAGTAATATCTTTCAGAGAGGATGATAAAGAGAGAAAAGCGCAAGAGATTGATAAGCTGTTTGAGATTATTGAAAAAGAACATAAAAAAGATGATGACAATCAGAAAGAGGTATCGTGATGGCTAAAAGCGCCTTAGACGAGATCGTAGATGTGATCAGGGAGAAGAATAATTTTTTGATAACTTCTCATGTTAATCCGGAGGGTGATTCGATAGGAAGCTTAATCGCCATGTTTCTTGTCCTCGAAAAAATGGGGAAAAAGGCTGTAATGGGCATAAGCGACAAGGTTCCGGAAAATCTCAAATTTCTGCCCGGGGCAGACAGGATAAGACAGGAGCTTGACAGCGGTTTTTCCCCGGATGTCGCTATTGTTCTGGATTGTCCCGTAATAGAGAGGGTTGGGTGGATTTCAAATTTTATAGATGAATCAACTTTTATCATAAACATTGATCACCATATCAGTAACAGCAGTTTTGCGAATATTAACTGGGTTGAACCCGACTCAAGTTCTGTCGGTGAGATTCTTTATGAACTTTTTAAAAAGCTTAAAGTCGATATTGATACCGACATTGCGAAGGCTGTTTATACGGCTATCATCACGGATACAGGCGGCTTTAACTATGACAACACATCAAAGAGGACGCATATGATAGCCGGCGAGCTCCTGGAGTACGGCATAAGACCCCGAATTATGCAGACTGAGATTTTTGAAAAAAAGGAACTCGCTCAGTTAAGGGTTTTGGGAAAAGCCCTCCTGACGATCGAACTTATTGAAGAAGGCAAGATAGCCGTCATGTCTTTAAAAAAAGAAATGTATGCCGAAGAAGGTTCTTATGATATTTCTACGGAAGATTTTATAAATTATCCAAGATCCATTAAAGGGGTAGAGGTTACGATACTTTTCAAAGAAAATATTGAGGTTGAGAATAGTACCAGTATAAGCTTTAGGTCAACCGGCGCCATTGATGTTAATGAATTGGCTCTTAAGCTAGGCGGGGGCGGGCACAAACAGGCCTCCGGGTGCACACTGAGAATACATTTTAACGATGCCAAAGCGAGGGTTTTAGAAGAGGCCGTGAAACATGTTAGAGGAATATAGCTTGCCATGGATGACCAGATAAACGGTTTATTGATCGTTGACAAAGAACCCGGCATGACAAGCCACGATGTTGTCGACTTTGTGCGGAGGCACTTCGGCATAAAGAAGGTTGGCCATGCCGGTACGCTTGATCCCAATGCAACAGGTGTTCTAGTTATTCTCCTGGGTAAATATACCAAAATGTCGAATAAATATCTGGCGGAAGATAAAGAATATGTCGCCGAAATTAAACTTGGAGAGAAGACGGATTCCGGCGATGTTACGGGAAATGTTGTCGAGAAAAAAGATGTTCTCTGTTCAATAGATGAAATTAAAGAGGCGGTAAATAGTTTTGTAGGCGAGATTGAACAGGTTCCGCCGATGGTTTCAGCCAAAAGAGTAAACGGCAAAAGGTTGTACGAGCTGGCCAGAGAAGGCCGAACAATCGAAAGAAAACCGATAAAAATCAAAATTAATAAAATTGATTTTCTCTCGGCCGACCTGCCTAAAATAAAACTAAAGGTTAGCTGCACGAAAGGAACTTACATAAGACAGCTAGCTGAAGATATAGGCGAGAAACTTGGCTCGGGGGCCCATCTTGCAGCACTAAGGCGCACCAAAAGCGGATCTCACAGCCTTGAAGACGCCGTGCCGTTTTCAACATTAAAGACGATGGACAGGAATGAGTTAATGCGCCTTGTTATAAAAACTTAAAAATTTTTATGAAAATATTTTATGGAAGTAAAAATGTTGAACTTTTAAGAAATCCGGTCGCCTGTATCGGGATTTTTGACGGCATTCATCTCGGTCATAGAAAGGTGATAAGAAGGGTTTTAAATTATTCCCCGAAAGAAAGAGACAGAATAATTATTACTTTTGATCCGCACCCGGAAACGGTGCTTAGACCGGAAAAGGAACTTCCGAGGATAATGTCACTCGAGCATAGAATAAGTATTTTTGAAAAAATGGGAGTGGATGCCGTGGTTGTCATACATTTTTCGGATTATATAGCCATGATGACACCGGAAAATTTTATCGAAAAAGAAATAAAAAAAATGGGTGTTAAAACTGTGTATGTGGGGGAGAACTTCCATTTTGGACGGGGTAAAGCGGGGGATGTGAATTCTTTCAGGGAAATAGGGAAAAGGTACGGCGTAGATGTGAGAATTGTGTATTCTATAAAAAGACGCGGGAAGGTAATCAGCAGCACATGGCTCCGAAATCTGATCTCTAAAGGAAATTTGGAGATTGCGGAAAAACTTTTGAGGAGGCCGGTTTCGGTATACGGCGAAGTTGTAAAAGGAGAGAGCCGGGGGCGCGAATTGGGCGTTCCGACGGCGAACATTGACCCGCATCATGAAGTGAGCCCGCCGCCCGGGGTATACGCGGTGAAAGTGGATTTTGACGGCGCTCTTTACGATGGAGTCGTAAATATCGGGTTTAAACCGACATTTTACGGTAAAAATGCAAACGAAAGACGGGAGCCGCACGTTGAGGTGCACCTTATAGGGTTCAGCGGTGATTTGTACAAGAAATCTTTAGAGATATTCTTTATAAAACTCTTAAGAAAAGAGAAAAGGTTTACGGATGGGGATGCGCTTCTCAAGCAAATGAGATCAGACATCCAGAATGCCTACAAATATCTTAACCGCAAAAATATCATCACTAGAATCAAGAAGTATAAAAACCTTAAATAGTTTCTATCTTCTTAACTTCTGAAAAAGCCAAAACAGATTCAGACAACCATTCTTTGGAGAGGGACGGTTCTCAAAGTGTTGAATAAGTCAGGACATAGAGAACCGTCCCTTCAGACCAGATGCAAATAGCCAACCTTTGCGAGGGGAGCTTAAGGGACAGGTCTCGGCACAAAAGTGTACCGGATCTAGCCTTAGCTGCGGAACCGTCCCCCAAGCCATTGTTTTTAAGCAATAAACAAGCCGGTTTTATTCAGTATAGCGATTGACAAATCGATCTTTATGTGATAGTATAAGCATCCGTGAAACCGTAAGCTATATTATGTGTAAATTTAATTGGGAGGTGTAGTTGTGACTTTAACTAGTGGTAAAAAACAGGAACTGATCAAGGCTTATAAGGCTCATGATACCGATACAGGGTCTCCTGAGGTTCAAGTGGCTCTTTTAAGCGGAAGAATTGAGCAGCTAACAGAGCATTTCAAAACCCATAAGAAGGATTTTCATTCCAGACAGGGGCTTTTAATGCTTGTAAACAAGAGAAGAAAAATCCTCAGCTATCTCAAAACAAGCGATAGAAAAAGGTACCTGCAAGTTATCGATAGTCTCGGCTTGAGAAAATAATTTTCTTTAAAGCGTCATTTTTGAGTTTCATATGCTTGGGACTCCTATCTCTAACTTTATAACAATAAAAGGGAAACAATGGAACAGATAAAAACTAATTTTGGTCGTGAAGAGATAATTATAGAAACAGGCAAACTCGCAAAACTGGCAGATGGAGCCGTAACCGTCAGATATGGAGGAACGATGGTTCTGGTTACATGTGTTTGCGCAAAAGAAGCAAATAAAACTGCTGATTTTTTTCCGCTTACCGTTGAGTATCAGGAAAGAACATTTGCTGCGGGTAAAATACCCGGAGGGTTTTTTAAAAGAGAGGGCAAACCCTCTGAAAAGGCCGTTTTAACATCCAGGCTAATTGACAGGCCCATCAGGCCTCTTTTTCCGGAAGGCATGCTTAATGAAACACAGGTAGTTGCCACGGTACTATCCGCGGACGGCAAATACGATTCCGATATTTTAGGCGTTATAGGTGCGTCATGCGCCTTAACCATTTCGAATATACCCTTTAACGGTCCCATAGCGGCTGTTAAGGTTGGCCTTATCAATGATGAGTTTGTTCTATTCCCGACTTTTGCTGAACTGGAAGAAAGCAAGCTTGATCTTTTAGTGGTTTCCAATGAAGAAAAAGTCGTAATGATCGAGGCCGGGGCCAGTATTGTTAGTGAGGAAAAAATACTTGAGGCAATAAAATTCGCTCACAACAATATAAAACCGTTAATTCAAATTCAGAAAGATCTCCAGAAAAAAATTGGAAAACAAAAGAGAAAAGATATTTCTCTAATGACGGTTAGCGAAGAGCTTTACGGAAAAATTAAGAAGGATAGTTATAATTCGATAAAAGCAGCACTTCAGATAGCTGATAAACAGGAGCGTTTAGAGAAAACAGAAAAGATCGTGGCAACATTTATAGAGAAAGAGGCCAGCGAAGAAGAAAATTTTGCCGCTGATGTAAAGAATGCTTTCTCTAAAATTGAAAAAGAAATTTTAAGAGACCTTGTTCTTAACGAAGGCAAAAGATTTGACGGCAGAAAATTTGACGAAGTAAGAGCTTTATCTTCAGAAATTGATTTACTTCCAAAAACACACGGTTCGGCGCTATTTACGAGAGGCCAGACACAGTCGTTGGCCGTAACCACGCTGGGGACCAGTTCCGATGAGCAGATCATTGATGCGCTCGAGGGTGAAAGCAAGAGATCGTTTATGCTGCACTATAATTTTCCTCCTTTCAGCGTGGGAGAGGCGAAGCCTCTAAGAGGTCCGGGCAGGAGAGAAATAGGGCACGGCGCACTTGCGGCGAAGGCGCTGGAAGCTGTTTTACCGACGAAAGAGCAATTTCCTTATACGATAAGGCTTGTTTCCGAAATACTTGAATCAAACGGGTCAAGTTCCATGGCAACAGTATGTTCAGGATCAATGTCATTAATGGCAAGCGGAGTGCCCATAACAAAAGCGGTTGCGGGTATTGCGATGGGCCTTGTAGCTGATGGTAGTAAGTTTGTTGTTCTTACCGACATAGCGGGTCTTGAAGATCATTATGGTGAAATGGATTTTAAGGTTGCCGGCACGGAAGACGGAGTCAGCGCCGTTCAGGTTGACCTAAAAAATAACGGCATAGGTTTTGATATTATCGAAGATGCTTTTAAAAAGGCCAAGAAGGCGAGGATGCAAATTCTTGAGCACATGAGCAAAACCATAGCGAAGTCCGACGCAGATGTTTCGGTTGAGGCTCCAAGAATAGTCACAATCAAAGTTAAGGCCGACAAAATTAGAGAGGTTATCGGCCCGGGCGGAAAAGTTATTAAGAAGATTATCGCCGACACGGGTGTTGATATAAATATTGAAGATGACGGTACTTGTCAGATCGCTTCTGCTAATAAAGAGGCTCTAGACAGGGCCGTTAAGATAGTAAATGAAATTATTGCTGAACCTGAAATAGGCAGGGTTTATGACGCAAAAGTAACGCGTATTGTAAACTTCGGAGCTTTCTGCGAATTTATGCCCAACTACGAAGGATTGGTTCATGTTTCCGAGATTTCCAAGGAATATGTTAAAGATGTGACTAAGGTTCTTAAAGAAGGCCAGCATGTAAGGGTAAAGGTAATAGAAGTTGACGAACAAAACAGGGTAAACCTGAGTATCAAGCAAGTTGAAGAAGATAACGCTAAAAATTAAGAGAAAAGGAAGCGCCAAAGATCTTCCTTTACCGGGCTATGCAACGGCGGGTTCCAGCGGCCTGGACCTTTACGCAGATGTCGATACCGATGTTATTCTTTCCCACGGTGATATCAAGCTCATTTCCTGCGGCATCTATATTGCTATCCCCGAAGGCTATGAGGCCGAGGTTCGTCCGAGAAGCGGCCTTGCTATTAAACACGGGATTAGCCTTGTGAATACTCCGGGAACAATAGACAGCGATTACCGTGGCCTCGTAAACTTAATAGTAGTGAATTTTGGTAAAGATGATTTTTTGATTAAGCGCGGCATGAGGCTTGCCCAGATGGTTATTAAAGAAGTCACTAAAGCTGAGCTTGTTGAGGTTGAGGAGCTTGATGAAACAGTCAGGGCTCACGGCGGTTTCGGCCACACGGGAATATAGAAGTGAGAGCTAAGAAGTGGGAAGTGAGAACTAAATTACGTCATTCCCGCATGGGTTCAGCGGGAACAAATGCAAAGAAGTAGAGAATTTTTAGCTTACAGCTTAAGACTTACAGCATATAGCGAACTTATATGACAATACTTGAAGCAATAATTTCAGGGATAGTTCAGGGTTTCACGGAGTTTTTGCCGGTATCAAGTTCCGGGCATCTCGTGATTCTTCACAATTTATTCGGCCTAAGCGAGCCGAATATTTTTTTTGACATTTGCCTTCACATCGCAACCCTCATTGCAGTAATAATATTCTTCCGGAAAGACATTCTGGGGCTTTTTACAAATAAACGTTTTGATTTAATGTTTTACATATGTATCGCAACGGTTCCGGCGATTTTAGCGGCCTTGTTTTTTGAGGAAAAAATAGAGGCTTTTTTTGCCTCCGCGGGAAAAGTTTACTACATGCTTATAATAACGGCGGTTATTGTTCTTGCCGGGCATTTCAGCGAATTTTTAAGAAAGGATAGCGAAAGAAAGGATCCTTCTTTTTTGACTTCGCTATTTGTGGGTATATGTCAGGCCTTTGCGTTACTACCGGGCATATCGAGAAGCGGTACCACGATTTCTGCAGGGTTAATAAGCGGTATAAAGCTGGAAGACGCATTTAAATTTTCCTTTTTCCTTGCGATCCCCGCAATTTTAGGCGCCGCTGTATTCAAATCCTTTGATATCGATTTAGCCAAAGAACTTTTTGGTAATTTACAGGTTTATTTTTCCGGTATGGTTACGGCTTTCTTGGCGGGGTATCTGAGCTTAATGATATTGTGGAAGGCCATAAAGAGGAAAAACTTATATTTTTTCTCTATTTATTGCTTAATATTAGGTATATCAGGTATACTTTTTAGATTGTAGGAAAAATAAAGATATAAGCCTGAATACATGGGGTTAATGCGAATTATGGATAATGTCAGAAGAAATGAAATAGTAGCAGTGGTTTTGTTTGCGATAAGTCTGTTTATCTTTTTAAGCCTGGTCACTTTCAGCGAGCAGGACTTGTCGTTCTATACTTCAACGCCGAATAGTTCTGCCCAGAACTTAACAGGTCTAATTGGGTCATATCTTGGGGCCATATTGGTTTTTGGTGTCGGGAAGGCCGCGTACGTTATACCTCTTCTAATACTTATCTGGGGCGTCTCAAGATTAACGCAGGTAGAGTCAAATAAAGTTTTTTTTAAAGTGTTTGGAACCATTTTTCTTCTTATCGCGGTTAGCTCCAGTTTAAGTATCCTAGGAGATCCTTCGAGGACCGTTGCCTTTAAAAAAGGGGGGCTCATAGGAACTTTGGTTTCCGATTTTCTCCTTACATATCTCGGAAAAGCCGGGGCTTCTGTTTTTATAATCGCTTTGATGGTTCTGTCAATCCTGGTTGCCACGGAATTTCTTATTTTGCCAATGGTTGTTGAAGCTTTTAAGTTTTCGAGAAGAGT
>JBFZAV010000077.1:0-6082 GCA_041308745.1 Candidatus Omnitrophota bacterium
AATATAAATTTGATTTTAACGAGAAATTTCTGGATTACACTCAAGGGCTTAAAAACAAAAATGTTATCGTATGCGGCGATGTAAATATTGCCCATAAGGAAATAGATCTGGCAAGACCGAAAGAAAACCAGATGTTTTCGGGATTTTTGCCCGAAGAAAGAGAATGGCTGGACAGGTTTATCGAAAAAGGGTTTGTTGATACGTTCAGGCATTTCAATAAAGAGGCGGGGCAATACACATACTGGGATTACACGACCAAGGCAAGAGAAAGAAATGTGGGATGGAGAATTGATTACTTCTTTGCCACAAAAAAACTCCTGCCGAAAATAAAATCTTCATTTATAATGCCAAGCGTTACAGGATCGGATCATTGCCCGATCGGGATTGAAATACAGGATTAAGGATTAAGGATTATGATTGGCGGGTGGCACGGTAAAGGCGTGAGTGGGAGGATCCACACCGGGCGGAGGGGCCCGCGAACGCTTTTACCGTGACAGGTCCCGCCAAATATAAAGTTTATTACTATTTTTATGAAAGAATTTCCAAAACTTTTAATTGCTGATAAAAAAGGAAATATTTTTGATGTTCCGTTTCTCGAGCCTCTCGGCATGAAGGCGGGGGAATATTTCCGTATTTCCACAAAAGAACTTATCAAGATTCATCCCGACAGCGAGCTCTTTCTTTTGCCCCAGAGAAGCCCCGTGGGGTACGACAGAAAAAATAATAAAGTTATCACTTTAAAAAACAATCCTTTTTCTAAAAATGAAGAGCCATGTTATGCGGTGGCGGCGTTTCTTGCCCCGGGCTACACCGCCTTATACAATGCCGCGTACAGCGAAGCGGCGGGGGCAAAGATGCTTCCGCTATTCAGCTACACCGCGGTGTGCCTCTATAAAGGTTCGTTTTATGCCGCCGGAATTCTTGTTGACCGCGAAAAACGCCAGGAACTGAAAGGCATGGATTCCGCGCTTCTGGAAAAAAATGTTAAAGTATTTAAAAAACTTTTCCCGAAAAACAGGCTTATCAGGCATCTCGAAAGATGCGCCCTCACATACGGGTGCCCGGCCGCCAAAAACTTTTTTTTAAAAAGATATGAAGGGCCGCTTCCATCATCGCCCGTGTGTAATGCGAGATGTATCGGCTGCATATCTTATCAGCCGGGTAATGGCTGTTCCATAGCCCAGCCCAGAATAGAATTTGTTCCCACTCCCGAAGAAATAGCAGAAACAGCTCTTTATCACATGAGCAATGTAAAAGACCCTGTCGTAAGCTTTGGTCAGGGGTGTGAGGGCGAACCTTTAATGGTGGGGGATGTTCTTGTTAAAGCAGTGAAGCTGATAAGAAAGCAAACAGGGAAGGGCGTGATAAACTTAAACACCAATGCGTCCAAACCAAAGGTAATTGAGAAGCTTTTTGATGCGGGGCTTAATTCTATAAGGGTAAGCATGAATAGCGCGCGTGAAAAATATTATTCAGCGTATTATTTGCCCAAAGGGTATGGTTTTAAAGACGTTGAACGGTCCATAAATAAAGCAAAAGATAAGGGCGGTTTTGTTTCCATCAATTATCTGGTGATGCCCGGGTTTAATGATTCGGAAAAAGAGGTCCATGCGCTTGAAAAATTTATAGCAAAAATGAAAATAGATATGATACAATGGCGAAATCTTAATTTCGATCCGAAGGAATATTTCAGGAAAATCGGTATTAGGATAAAGAAAGAAGAGATGATAGGCGTGGACGTTCTGATTAAAAGAATTCACAAAAAATATCCGCGCCTTATGAAAGGTTATTTTAATCCGTCGAGAAAAAGAATAAAAAGAAGCAAAGAAGTAAAGAGGTAAAAAAAGAGGGGCAAGGGTCAAGACTAGCTTGTGGCTTTGTGGCCTTGCGACTCTTATAAATTATGAGATATATTTACGTTTTCGTATTAATATTATTTTTAAGCGGTTGCGCAAAAAAAGAATCTCATATATCTATTTGGGTTGACGCACGGGCGGCTGTTATTTTAGACGCTCAAAACGGAGAGGTACTTTTTGAAAAAAGGCCTGATGTAAAATTACCGCCGGCATCCACGACAAAAATAATGACGGCCGTTATAGCGGTTGAGCGTTTACCTTTACATAAAGAAGTCATGGCCGGTAAAGTCGCCGTTCATGTCGAGCCGACCGTAGCGGGGCTAAGGGCCGGTGTAAAGTATAAACTTGAAGATCTTATCGCGGCAATACTTATAAAATCGGCCAATGACGCCTCAAGAGTTATAGCGGAAGCTGTCGCCGGGAGCGAAAAAGAATTCGCCGCTCTTATGAATGAGAAGGCAAAAGAGCTCGGCATGGAAAATACTTATTTTGCCACATCGACAGGGCTTCCCGTGAGAATGGGAAAAAAAAGAAAGGATATGCAGCATACGACAGCCATGGATTTGGCTGTTTTAATGAGATACGCCGCGAGATACCCGATTATTCTGGAAAGTATGAGTCAGAAAGAAAAGAATATATACGGGAATGACGGCCGCAGGATTTATTTAAAAACGCATAATAGAACTTTGTTTCAAAGACTTGATGCGCCGTGGGGCAAAACAGGTTATACTATAGAGGCTAAGAGAACATTTGCCGGAGTTAATAGTTCTATGAAACCAGAAATAGTTTTTTCGCTTTTGAAATCTGACAACTTGTGGGGGGATATACTTCAGCTTAACGATAAAGGCCTTCGGCTTTATAAAGAAAGCCGGAGGAATTTTATTAGTGATATTATCGAATGGATAAGAGAGCAAAAGAAAATCGGCAGGGAACGGGTTAGAGATGTTATGGCGCAGGCCGGTATTTTAGCGCTGGAACTTTAGATGCTTGAGCGGTTGATATGAAAAAACTAAACATCGCATTTTTGTGGCACATGCACCAGCCCTTGTACAAGGATTTTACCACGGGCAAATATTTTCTGCCCTGGGTAAGGCTCCATTCCACATTTTCCTATCTTGATATGGCCGCTGTGCTTGAAGATTTTCCCAAAGCGAAAGTTACGTTCAATTTAACCCCGTCTTTGATAATGCAGCTTAAAGATTACATGGAAAATGACGAGGCGAGCGACAATTATTACGAACTTTCCAAAAAAGAACCGTACCTCCTTACGGAAGATGAAAAAATTTTTATTTTAAGAAATTTTTTCTCATGCGATCATAAAACCCAGATATATCCTATCGAAAGATACGCGCGCCTTTTATACAGAAGAGGAAACGATCTTGATGAGGCTGTGCTGAAGAAAAAACTCAGGGAGTTTTCCGAAAATGACTTAAGGGATATCCAGGTGTTTTTTAATCTTGCGTGGTGCGGGTTCACTTTGAGGGAAAAAGATAAAGTTGTAAATGATCTTTTTAAGAAGGGAGCTTTGTATACAGAGACCGACAAGCAGGCTCTTTTGGAAAAACAGAAAGAAGTCGTAAAATCAATACTCCCGCTTTACAAAAAACTTCTGCATGACGGAAAAATAGAAATTTCCACAACGCCGCTTTATCATCCAATTCTTCCGCTTTTGTGTAAAGGAGATAACCAAAACGGTTACGATTTTCAGGAAGATGCGAAACTCCACGTTGATAGAGCCATGACGCTTTACCGGCAGACTTTCGGAGCCGAACCCTCAGGTATGTGGCCCGCGGAGGGAAGCGTAAGCAAGGATATTATTCCCATATTGGCGCATCAGGGAGTTAAATGGATGGCCACCGACGAGGCCATACTTTTTAATTCGCTCGATAAATCCGCCGAGCGCCTCGAACTTTACAACGCCTATATCGCGCGAAGCGGAAAGAACGCCATCAGCATGCTTTTCAGGGACATCAATATATCGAACTCGATAAGTTTCAGATATTCAAACATGACCGGCAAAGATGCCGTTCATGAGATTATGCACAATCTGCACGGCATACACAAAGCCTTTAAAGATAAAGATGATCACATTGTCCCGATAATCCTCGACGGAGAAAATCCGTGGCCTTATTTTTATGACGGCGGAAAAGAATTTTTAAAAGGCGTTTATCATGAAATATCCATAAGCAAAGAGTTTGAGCTAACAACTGTCAGCGGATATCTTGAGGCCGCGCCGGAAAGAAAAGAGATAAGGAATCTTTACAGAGGTTCATGGATAAGCGCTAATTTTGACAAGTGGATCGGTTCTCCGCAGAAAAACAGGGCATGGGAATATCTTGCGAAAGCGAGAAAGGATCTTTTCTCTTCGAGCAGGATAACCCCCGAAGCCCTTGAAGAGCTTTACATAGCCGAGGGAAGCGACTGGTTCTGGTGGTACGATGATTTCGGCAACGATCTTAATCTTGTTTTCGACGAGATTTTCAGGGACCACCTGATGAACATATACCGGTTGTCGGGCCAGGAAGTCCCGAAATATTTGGAAGAACCTATACCGTCGGGCCCGTCGCTTGAGGTTGAATACGAAAGCGCGCGCGCCTCCGTAATGGGTTTTTTCCCGAGAGTTTTAATCGCGGCCAGTGAAGTTATACCTTTTGCGAAGACCGGAGGGCTGGCCGATGTGGTGGGGAGTCTTGCCAAATCTTTGGTTTCGCTGGGTTCGGATGTAAGGATTATCATGCCGCTATATAAAAGCATAAAAGAAAGCGGCATAAAGCTTCATTTGATTTCCAAAAAGGTCAGTCATCCGCTTTTGAAAAGATTAAAACCTTTTGACCTTTATTCGTATTCACAGGACGGCGTGAAAATATATTTTGTTGATACCGAAAAACTTTTTAACCGCGAAGAACTTTATGGCACAACTCTCGGCGATTATCAGGATAATTATTACAGATTCGCCAATTTTTCGCAGGCTGTTCTGGCCGCGATAAAAGAAACAGATTTTAAACCCGATGTTATACATTGCAACGACTGGCAAACCGCGCTTGTTCCTTTTTATTTAAGGTTTGTTCTTAATGAGGATCCTTATTACGCGGGCGTTAGAACCCTTTTTACCATACACAACATGGCGTTTCAGGGTATTTTCAGCAAGCATGTTATGAAGAGGATAGGAATACCGGAAACATTTTTCAGCATGAACGATCTTGAATTTTACGGGAAAATTAATTTTATGAAGGCCGGCATACTTTATTCGGATGCCATCAGCACCGTAAGCCACAGGTACGCCAGAGAGATAATGACACCGAAATACGGATGCGGTTTGGACGGCCTCATAACGGCGCGGAAAGAATTTTTGTACGGCATCATTAATGGCGCCGATTATTCGGTGTGGAGCCCCGAAAAAGATATTCACATCAAGGCGAATTACAATGCCGACAGCATTGAGAAAAAATTTGAATGCAAGAAAGACCTGATTGAATACACGGGTCTAGTAATATCTCCCGAAAGGCCCATTCTCGGCACGGTCGGCAGGTTAACCGCGCAGAAAGGGATGGATATGTACGCGGACATTATAAAACACTTGATGACGCTGGACCTCGGAATTGTTGTATTAGGCAAAGGAAACGATCATCTTAATGGTGTGTTTAAGGCGTTAGCCGATAAGTATCCGGGAAGAGTGTATGTAGGTTCGGGCTTTAATGATCCTCTTGCGCACAAGATAGAGGCCGGCGCGGATATTTTTGTAATGCCGTCAAGATACGAACCGTGCGGGTTAAATCAGATGTACAGCATCAAGTATGGAACCATTCCTGTTGTCAGGGCAACCGGCGGGCTTGATGATGCGATTGTGGATTATGATAAAAATCCTGACAAGGCAAACGGTTTTAAATTTATTCATGAAGATAAAGAAGCGCTATATGAGTGCATTGAACACGCGGTGAATGTTTACCAGAATAAAGAGGAATGGAAGAGGCTCATGAAGCAGGCGATGAGTTATGATTTTTCATGGAGCCATTCGGCCGGACAATATTTAAAACTGTACAGAAGATTGATGGCGGCAAAAATCCATAGGGCATAAAATAATGACCAATAAAAAAGAAAGGAATGATATGAAAGCTAATCTGGTTATGGGTATTCATTTTCACCAACCCGTTGGAAACTTTGATAATGTTATCGACAGGGCCTGCGAAAAATGCTATAGCCCCTTTCTGGAAACACTCGGAAAATAT
>JBFZAV010000078.1:0-4485 GCA_041308745.1 Candidatus Omnitrophota bacterium
ATGGGAGCAAAGAGACCCTGGATGAGATTGAGAAAGGCAGCAAAGAAGATCTGGACGCCGGGGAAGAAGCCCTTACTTTGACAGATAAGGCCGGGGAAGAAGCCCTTACTTTGACAGATAAGGCCAAGGCAGAAGCTCTTGCTCTAACGGGGGAAGGCAACAAAAAAGCCCTGGACCTGATTAATAAGGCCAGGGTAATAGCCCTGGATCTGATTAATAAGGCCAGGGTAATAGCGCTGGATCTGGTTAATGAGGCCAGGGAAAAGGCTCTGGCTCTGATTAAAAAAGCTAAGGAAGCAGCGCTGGAACGGGCCAAGAAGGACGATCAAAAAGCCCTGGAGCGGGCTAGGAAACAATGGTATTCGAATGCATACCATTTGGCCATTTTTTTTGCCATCCCGCATAACCAGACCAAGGAAGATCTGATAGATATGTTATACAAGCACTTGGATCTTACCTGGGGTGAGATCCAATCAATCCTTAACGAGGATGAGGCTAGGGATCTGGAATATTACGAGAAAGATCGGGCCCACATGCTCATGTTCTCGGATGTGCTGACGGATGGTATCGTAAAACAATTTCCTAAAAAATTTGAGTGATTTTAAAATGGGGAGTAGCGCTGAATGAAAGCCAAGTGTTTGAATAAAATGAGAATTGTTCCTGCGGTTTTTATTACGGGGGCTGTTTGCGCTCTGTCCCTCGCCGGTTGCGCGTCCGTACAAACGACATCCGATTCTTACATGAAGGATCTATACAGGAGAATCCCTTACACGGTATCGGGTCATTACAGGGTGGTGGATGTTTTTTACGCCACCACGAGGACGCATGAAGAGCATAGCGACCGGATACTGCCTTTTAACGCCCAGCTATCCGGCAAAGCTTCTTTCGGCAGAATGAACGTCAAGATAGACCCGTCTGTGAGGATGGGGAAGATGCTTCCCGAAAAACTTAAAGCCCGGGGCGACTTGGGCGTCGAGACGGCGAACCTGATGGACGAAAAACGTTTCATGGAGGAGCTTGCCTCAGCCGTTGCCGCTTCGCCTAGCAAGTCTCTTCTTGTCATAGTATTCGGATACAAAGACGATTTCGAATCTAACGCCATCAAGGCGGGATGGTTCGCTTACATGCTGGATGTGAATACGCCGGTGCTTCTTTTTGACTGGCCCGGAGATCAGGCGTTAACAATAGGCGGGTACAATAAGGCGGGGCACTATGCCGAGGCCTCCGGCTCCGCGCTTGGAGAGCTGCTTGTGAAGATCGAGCGTGAAATTAAACCCGAAAAACTCTGGTTAAAAGGCTCGAGCCTCGGATGCGAAACCGTATGCGAAGCTTTTGAGTATATGTATCAGCATGAGGATATGCGCGACGATGAAGCCGAGATTACCGAAGTCTTCCTTGCCGCGCCCGATGTCAGCGAAGACGATTTTGAGGAAAATTTTGAGAGGCACATTTCAGCATTTTCCGAAAAGCTTACGGTCTATGTGTCTTCGGACGACGACGCGCTTCTTATGAGCGGGATGATAACCGGACAAAAGAGACTGGGCAGGCAGAGGGCCCAGGCGCCGGAAGAGGGCGAGGAAGCCAAGGATCTTCTCCTTATCAAGAGCCAGAATCCCGACAAGGTTACCATTATTGACGTAACCCCGATAAACAATTCGTCATTTCATCACGGGTACTATCTTGAATGCCCCGAATTTTTTGATGATCTTTATGCGCGTGTCTACGGCAAGGGTTCTTTTGCCAACCGACGGCTGTATCTTTTAAAGTACAAGGACGAAGTAGATTACTGGGTGATGCAGAAGTAGCCGTCCTGGGTTACAGACCTTGAAATGTGACAAGGCTCGTGCGTCGTCTATCGTATGTCGTGCCATCGCACTATCGTAATAATCGTATAGCGTATGTCGTATATCGATAGTACGATATACGGTAGCACGACAGTACGAAATTACATATTTGTATGAAAACCGATTTCTCGTTTCGGTTTTTTAGGAGGTTCCATCAATTGCCTGATCGCATCAAAAACTACCCTAAATTGTGCATCGTACTTTTTCTCCAGAGACTCAATCTTTTGTTGTAGATCTTTATGATTTCTGATAATTTCTTTTAATCTGGCAAAGGCCCGAACTACCAAAATGCTGACTTCTATTGCAATAGAGCTCTTAATTACGTTGGCCAGCATTAATGCCCCATATTCTGTAAAAGCGTTGGGCAATGTGGTAGAGTGTTTAAGGAGCTCGAACCGGTCGCAATTTGCGACCAGTTTGTTTTTCTCCTCTTTGGTCAATTGAAACATAAAATCTTCCGGAAAACGTTCAATATTTCTTTTAACTTGCTCGTTCAGGCGCTTGGTAGGAACTTCATATAATTTGGCCAAGTCCCTATCCAGCATAACTTTTTGTCCTCTAATCAAGAAAATCCTTTGCTCAATTACTTCTTTTGGTATTATTTCATCAACCATTGTTCCTCCTTTTTTATCCGTTCCGGGACCGGAATTCCGGTCCCGGAACGGAAGTAGGTTCTCATACATATAGACGCATTTTTAGGGCGCTTACATTCAAATTATTTCTAGCTATTTTATTCCTAATACGATCGACGAAAGACGATATACGAATCCTTGCCACTTGACCCTGACAAAGGCCTATGATAATATATTCCAAGTTTAATATTAGATAACTACATTCGAAAATGTAAGGAGGATTAGATATGAGGATTTTGGTTTTAGCTTTAATAGTTTTATTTGCTTTATCTATGGTTGCAACAGAAGGTGTTTTCGCCAGTTCAAGTTCGGATCTTCTTAAACAGGGCCTTTTAGGAGCCGGATCGGGCGCGGTAGGCGGCGCGGCCAGCGGAGCTAAAGGCGGAGACCTCTGGAAAGGCGCTTTAGCCGGAGCGGGCGTTAACATAGTCGGCGGGGCTTTATTAGATTCGATGTCAGGCGAAAAAGTTCAGGATGTTCAGCAGGTGGATAATTCTTCTCCCCGCAACGCTTATTCAGACGGATATGAAGACGGATACAGAAACGGATACAAACAGGGTTATACCGAAGGCTATAGAGAAGGCATAAAAGAAGGAACAACAGGAAAATAATAATGTTTTCAAAAACCCCGGTTTTTGTAATTAAGTTATAAAAACCGGGGTTTTTTATTTCTCGGAAGAATTATATGGCAAAAACAATAAAGGTTGATATTTATTCTGTCGCTTTCGGCGGGGACGGCGTGGCGCGGCACGAAGGAAAGGTGTGCTTTGTCGAGGGAGCGATTCCTCCGGAAGAAGTGGTTTTCGAAGTCACAAAAGAAACGCCGAGCTACATTAAGGGAAAATGCGTGGAAATTCTAAAGCCGTCGCCTGACAGAATTGACGCGAGGTGCAAATATTACGATAAGTGCGGGGGATGCCAGCTTGAACACATTCGTTACGAGAAGGAACTATTCTATAAAAAAGAACAGACGAAAGAACTTTTTAGTAAAATAGCCGGGATAACCCTGGATGACAGTTTCGATATTGTTCCTTCGGACAGGGATTACGGGTATAGAACAAGCCTTACGCTCCATAAAGGCAAAAAAGGCCTTGGTTTTTATTCTAAAGACAACCGCACAATAATTGAAATTGATGAGTGCCCTTTAGCCTCGGAACATTTAAACGAATATTTGAAAAATTTAGAGATTGATAAATTTTTTCCTGATGACGTCACATTAAAAAACGATTTTTTAGGCAATGTCTGGTCGTCGAATCAGGAGGGCCACAGATTTTATCAGGATGATTTTAACGGAACTAAAATGTTTTTTTCCCCGAAGGCTTTTTCTCAAGCCAATAGATATATTTCTTTAAAGATAGCGGAAACCATCAACGGCCGGGCCCATAAAAAAGATGAATCCACTTTTTTTGATGTTTTCTGCGGCGCCGGATTTTTTAGTTTCATGATGAAAAAACCTTTTAATTTAAAAGTTGGGATCGACTCGTCGAGAATTTCGATAGATTCGGCAAAAACCACAGCCGTTAACAGCGGCATTAAAGACTGCAAGTTTTATAAAGGCGACGCCGAAGAGACTTTTTTTGATATTTTTGAGAAAAACAAAAAAGAATATAATGTAGTTTTGGTGGATCCTCCGCGCGCGGGGCTTAAAAAGGAGTTTCTGGAGAGGCTAAAAGATGTAGAGGGGATTGACCAGTTTTTTTATTTATCATGCGACGCTTCACGCCTGGCGAGGGATGTAAAAGAATTCATCGCCTCAGGTAAATGGAAACTAGAAAAGTGTCTCGCGTTCGATATGTTTCCGAGAACGAAACATGTGGAAGTGTTAGTAGAATTAAGGATTAAGATTCGTACTATCGTATAGCGAACTATCGTATATCGATCGCGATAGCACGATATACGACAGTACGATCTACGAAAAGAGGAGGGATTGATGAAGTTTTTAATTGCGCTATTATTAAGTTTTAGTTTAGCGGCGACGAGTTCGTGTTTTGTTTCTTTCGCGGAAGAGT
>JBFZAV010000079.1:0-3035 GCA_041308745.1 Candidatus Omnitrophota bacterium
CTATTTCCTCGCCTTTGCCTAAATGGTCATCAAAAACCGTGGATGAAGACCTTGTCTTTATATCAAGAAGCGCATCGCTAAGAGTACTCGCCTTATGCGTGTCCTGCCTGTAAAGCGCTTGCGCCGTATGAGCCGAAACTGCCCTTAAAGCATCATCGCTGTAATAGAAAATTCCTACCGTTCTTACTGTTGTTCCGTTCGGGTAATAATTGTAAGTGTAATCCGATATTTCCTGGCTCTTGCCTAAATGTGCGTCAAAATACGTGGATGAAGTTCTTGTGTCGTTTAATCCGTTTAAAGCTTCCGCTTCCTGGAGCGTATCGGTGCTGTGATTATCCTGTCTTGAAAGATAATCATAATTATCCGACAAAGCCGCTCTTTGCTGGTCAGGTCCGTAATAAAAAATGCCGACTGATTTGGCAATACGGCCGCCTTCTTCATACGTAAAAACATGGTCGGCTATTTCTTCGCCTTTTCCGAGGTGAATATCAAAGAATGTTGAACTCTTTTTGTTATCTATGGACTTATTTCTTATGTCGTCTGTCTTGTGTGTATCCTGCCTGACAAGCGCGTCTTCATCACCCGCAAGATTCGCTCTTACATTGCCTTCATAATACATAACACTTACCATTTCGACTTCTTCGCCGCCGTCTTTGTAGGAATATGTATAATCGGCAACTTCTTCGCCTTTAAGCCTTGTATCAAAATGGAAAGATGTAATACTTTCAAGATTAACTTTTTCTGAATCAATAATACCGTCAACATCCGTGTCTACGGCTGCCAGATCTATCGGGCCGCGGTAAGTGACATTTTTGCTCATGCGGCATCCGGTATCGGAGTCCGCCGCCCTATCGAGAGACGCCTCATAAAGATAAACCGTGGTTTTGGAAACGTTCTGGTCCTGGTCAAACTTTTCCATATAATCAATAATTTCGTCGCCTTTTGTTACGTGTTCATAAGCAAAGTATGTGATGTTCATTATCTGCTCTTCCGCGCCGACTATAAATCCTCTTGAATCAGTGTCCGCGGTAAGATCAAGAATTTGTCCGGCATACATTGCGTTTCGTCCCGCGCGGTCGCTCGGCGATGCGGATACGGCCCTTAATCCGTCTTCATAGTAATGAACGGTAGTGGTTGCTACATTTTGCACTGAATTAAAGGCCATTGTATAGTCAGCGACTTCTTCGCCCTTCTGCCTTGTCCTATAATCAAAAACCGTTAACGTTAATCGTTTCTCGGGATCAATCGGGTCATCCAGCGCGCCCCTGTAAACAACGTTCTGGCTCATTCTTTCAACCGTACCGGCTGAAGCGGCCCTTACATTGTCATCGCCATAAAGATACAGCGTGGTAGTTTTTACCT
The DNA here is from genome assembly GCA_041308745.1 of Candidatus Omnitrophota bacterium. Lineage (GTDB taxonomy): Bacteria > Omnitrophota > Gorgyraeia > Tantalellales > Tantalellaceae > PPR-0476. The sequence goes on from JBFZAV010000079.1 coordinate 1,363, forward strand.
GACGGTCTTTTGAGTATCTTTCCGAGATATCCGTAAGTTCTTCGCCTTTTATTCTTCCGTCAAAATCGTAGTATGTAATTGTGTCAACATCGCTCAATAGAGAATCAAAAACTCCATCGCCATTGGCATCCCCCGTAACAAGAGGATCGGTCATGTCAATAAGGCTTGGTCCGCGGTACGTAACAACCTTACTCAGCCTGTCGTCCTTGTCGGCAAGGCTCGCTCTATGGAAATCATCCTCGTAAAGATAGACCGTGGTGCTTACAAGTTCTTCACGGGAATTATACCTTTCGGAATAGTCTCTTACTTCGTCGCCTTTTTCGCGCGTTAAATAATCAAAGTAGGTTATGCCGGTGACATCTGTTCTGTAAGCATCAAGTTTCTGGTCGCTGTCCGCATCCGGGGATGTTGTATCAACATTACCGCGGTACGTAACATTTTTGCTCATTCTGTCATCGGAATCGGATTCTGAAGCTCTTAAATTGTTTTCGTAATAGTAGATTGAAGTGTCTATAATCTCTTCAGAACTGGTATAGCTCTGTGTATAATCGGCCGTTTCTTCGCCCTTAAGCCTGCTTACTATGTAAAAGTAAGTCGCAGATTTTATTTTGGCGTCAGATTTTATTTGATGGTTATCATCTACGGCGTCTCCCCAATATGAAATGGTTTTTGACATAGGCATGTAAGCCGTGGCATCCAGCGCGCGAACGTCATTTTCGCCGTAATAGTAAACTGTTTCCTGTGTAACCTCTCCGTAGGAATAAGTTTCGGTGTGGTCTAAAACCTGCTCACCGGGAAGCCTGTTCTCTGTGTGATAGTAGGATATGCTTTTAATGTTAGCAAGACCGTCGTATGCTAAATCGATAATGCCGTCATTGTCAAAATCAAAACCGTCTATTATGCCGTCGTCGTCAATATCAACGGCGTAATCCATTAACCTTCCCTCGACATCGATCGCGCCATCACCATCAAGATCAAACCCTAAAAGCTTATCAGGGTCTGTAGTGTCATAAATGCAAGTAATATCAACCACTCCATCACCGTCGGAATCGTATCCATCAATTCTTCCGTCAGAATCAGCGTCTATCGAGTTTTCTGCGGTTATATCCTTGTCATAAACCGCAATACTTTCCTGCGGATCGCTAGCTCCAGCCTCAGCGGCTCTCAGCTCATTAAGATAATATACGACGGAAGTGCTTTCGACATTACCCTCTTTAGCATAGGTTACTGTATAGTCCTGTTTTTCCTCGTCCTCGCCTCCGGCATAGTAAGTAATGCTTTTAAGAACGCCGGTTCCTTCCTGGTTTGCCTCGGCTTCGGTTAACCCCTCTGTATCATATGTTCTTACTTCGCTTAATATCTTCTCGCTGTCGCCGTCCGTATATTCGTCGCCATCTTCATTTTCATAAGAAAACTCTTGTCTTTCAATTATCTCGTGAGTCTCAGTGCTATAGACAGTTCTTTTCGATATCTTATTGTGTTCGTCTTCGCCCTCAAATTCTGAAACTTCCACTATTCTTGCTTCTTTTTCCAAATCGGATAGTTCTTCAAAAGCTGCAGCATCTTCCAAACCTCTTAAGTTGTATTTGATGGTTTTATCTATGTTCTTTCCGTCGTATAAGTACTGCGTCCAGTAAACGGGCTTAAATTCTTTAATGGTGCCGTCATCGTAA
>JBFZAV010000080.1:0-2524 GCA_041308745.1 Candidatus Omnitrophota bacterium
GACTTATATTATTTAGAAAACTGGTCTTTGGCTTTTGATATTAAAATATTATTTATGTCGATCTTTGCGTTAAAGAACGCGTATTAACCTAATAGTACCAAGCCGGGGTTGGAATCAAGTTCCAACCCCGGATTGAAAATCTAATAAGGGTTAAAGTTCTATAATGAAAGAAAAAGTTGTAAAAATCTGTGATACTGTTATTGAATGGTCGTTTTATGTTCTTCTTGCCGGAGTTACTTTTTCGACCTCTTTAGTCGAAATAGCCGCCAGTTTAATGATGGCCGCCTGGGCTCTAAAGAAGGCAATTGACAGGGATTTTAGTTTTTTAAAAGAAATTCCATTTAAAGTTCTCGTTCTATATTTTTTATGGGTGATTCTTTCCTGTTTTAACAGCGAATATTTTAAGGAAAGTTTTAGGGGTGTTTTTAAAGTGGGAGAGTATCTCATACTTTTTATTATTACGGCAACATTTTTGTGGAACAATAAATCTATTAAGAGATTTATATATATTTCCTTCAGCGTAGTGTCCTTTACTTGTATTAATGGTATATTTCAATATTTTACCGGCGAAGATGCCATTAGGCATAGACAGCTTATTACGGACGATTATTTAAGAAGAATTTCGTCGTCGTTCGTTCATCCTAATGATTTTGGAGTATATTTATTGGTTGTATCTATAATTTTTATTTCTATTCTTTTGGTAAAAGGGACAAAACTCAGGGAGAGGTTGCCGGTAATAGGTGCAGTGGTTTTGTCTTTAATTTGTCTACTGATGACCCGTTCCAGGGGCGCGTGGATATCCTTTTCCGCGGCGTTTTTAGTTCTGGGAGCGCTTAAGGCGAGAAAATTTTTAGCAATATTTTTGGCCGTTCTTTTAGTCATGTTTATTATGCTGCCCTATACCGTTCAGGAACAAATTTTTGCGATTACTAACTTTCAAAGCGGAACAACATGGGAAAGACTTATGCTTTGGAAGGGCACAATTAATATGATAGAAGTTCATCCATTCCTTGGGTTCGGCATAAATACATATAGCCGTAATTTTCCAAAATATAGACCGCCGGAGTACCCTGATATAAGATACACTCATAATTCATATCTTCATATGGCTTCGGAAGTTGGTATTATTGGGGCGCTATTGTTTATAATATTTTTAGTTTCCGTGTTTGTTAATTCATTTTTTGGGATCCAGGCAATGTCCGAAGACAGAAAAAGGAATTTAAGTTTAGGACTTTTTGCCGCATTAATAGGGTTTGCCTTAAATAGTATTGTTGATACGCATCTTTATTCGGTCAATTTAGCCGTCTTTTTTAATTTAATGCTCGGATTTTTTTATTCCTTGTGCCATCAGCCTAAAAATGAATAATCAAAAAAATATAGTAATAATGCGAACCGATAGAATTGGTGAAGTTCTGCTTTCCACGGTCTGTATAGACGCCGTAAAGAGGGCATTTCCTGAATCTAAAATTACTTTCATCACATCAGAATATTCCAGATCCCTGGTTGAAGCGAGGGATGATATAGAAGAAGTCTGGACCGTGGATACTTTTAGTAAAAAAGGCGCATTTATAAAAGCTCTAAAATTGGCTCACAGGCTAAGATCTAAGAAGTTTGATACGGTAATAATTTTAAATCCCCATATTGTTCTTCATCTTGCGTCTTTTCTTGCGTTTATACCTAATAGGATAGGGTATAACCGTAAGGGAGGGTTTCTTTTGAATAAAAAAATTGAAGACGAAAGAGACAAAGGAGAAAAACACGAGATAGAGTATACTTTAGACCTTTTGAAGCTTTTAGGCGTAAAAGTAGAGGGCCTGTCGCCCCGCATATATCTGGATAACAACGTATCAATTAGAGTTGATAGACTGCTTCAGGAAATGCGCATAGATTTAAGTAAGCCCATTGTGGGGGTGCACCCGGGAAGCAGTAATCCGGCCAAAATATGGCCCAAAGAGAATTATTCTAACCTTATTAAAAAAGTGATATCAGAAACTGACGCTACAGTAATTATTTTAGGCGGGAAAGGCGAAGAGGTTTTAGCAAAAGATATAATAGGCTCTTTGAAGGGGAATATTTTTAATTTAACAGGAAAACTTGACTTGAAAGAGTTAGCCGCTCTTTTGGCGAAAACATCTCTTTTTATCGGCAATGATACAGGGCCGATGCATGTGGCTGCGGCATTAAATGTGCCGGTTATTGCCATGTTTGGAAGAAACATTCCCGGAGTAGGCCCTAAAAGATGGGGGCCTTGGGGGAAAAATAGTATAGTTTTTCATAAAGATCCGGGATGTAAACCCTGCTACGACACAAAATGTCCATATGAATTTAAATGCCTAAAGGCAATTACGGTTGAAGAAGTGTTTAGCGCAGCGAAAAACAGGATTAAGAATTAAGGATTAAGTGGGTTGTGAGCGGCGGGTGGCACGGTAAAGCGTGAGTGGGAGGATCCACACCGGGCGGAGGGGCCCACGAACGTTTTACCGTGACAGGCCCCGCCAATACTAATGGTTGTGATATGAAATAC
>JBFZAV010000081.1:0-3787 GCA_041308745.1 Candidatus Omnitrophota bacterium
CAATTATTTCATTCATCTTCATGGATTTGTTCCTTTTATATGGCTGTAAGCTTTAAGCAGTAAGCCGTAAGAAGTCCGGAGTTCGTAGATCCCACTTCTCACTTCTTACTTCTCACTTCCCACTTCTCACTTATTCTCCTACTCCCCGACAACAACTAAGTTATCCCTATGTACAACTTCGTCATAATCCTTATGGCCAAGAAGAGCCTCAATTTGATCGGTCTTTTTTCCCATTATCTTTAAGACCTCTTCCGAAGTGTAGTTTGTAAGGCCCTTGGCTATAACTTTCTTGGCGCTTGTTTTAATCTCAACAACATCGCCATCGCTAAACTTTCCGGTCACATTTATTATGCCTCCCGGTAAAAGGCTCTTATTTCCCATAACAATGGCCCTTTCGGCGCCTTCATCAACAATAACGCTCCCTTTCGGTTTTTTGCTAAAAGCTATCCAGCGCTTTCTCGCCGCTAAAGCTTTTTTCTGCGCCATAAACTTTGTGCCGACCTTTTTCCCTTGGACTATATCCACAATTACATTTTCTCTCCGCCCTTTTGCAATATACCCCGTAATTCCGGAATTCGTGACATTTTTCATCGCCTCAAGCTTGGTGATCATTCCTCCCGTGCTTTCCTCACAGCCCTTACCCTTGCACCAGCCCCGTACAATCGCGGTTATGGATTCAACTTCATCCACATGATTACCTTCCGCATCATACAGACCCTCTACATCAGTCAGGATAACAAGCATATCCGCATTAGCAAGATCCGCTACGAGGCTTGATAAACGGTCATTATCTCCGGTTTTAATCTCATCAGTGCACACAGAATCATTCTCGTTAATTATCGGCACCGCTTTGTATTGTAAAAGCGTATTAAGCGTGTATCTTATATTTAGGAATCTTCTTCTGTCGTTAAAATCTTCCTGCGTAAGAAGTATCTGCCCCGCAACATACCCGCTTTTACTGAAAAATTCATTGTAAATATCCATTAAATGGTTTTGTCCCACACTCGCTATCGCCTGAAGCTCCGACAATGACTTATTCTTCTTCGTCAGGTTTAAAAGACCGAGCCCGGCGCCGATAGCGCCTGATGAAACAAGGATTATTTCATGCCCTTCCTGACGAAGTTCTGAAACCTGATTAACAAGGCTGCTTATAATATCCTTATCTATCCTGTTTTCTTTATTCGTCAGGACTCTCGTCCCAATCTTCACCACTATTCTCTTCAAGCTCTTTTTTTGCATTTTTCAACCTTCTGTACATTTTTGCGATTAATTCGTTCAGGCCCTCTCTTTTTACCGCTGAAATCGCCGTTATATCCATATCTATCTTCTTTTTTAATATTTCCAGGCTCTCTTCCGCTCCTGTTAAATCCATTTTATTAACTGCAACAATTCTCGGTTTATTATATAACTTCTCATCATATAATTGGAGTTCTTTTTCAAGTTTTACATAATTTTCATACGGATCGCTCCCGTCTATGGGGCACGCATCGACCACATGCACCAGAATAAAAGTTCTTTCAATATGCCTCAAAAATTTATCTCCCAATCCTTTCCCCGTATGAGCGCCTTCTATAAGCCCCGGCATATCGGCAACAACAAAGGAATCCTCGTTATACTTGACAACCCCAAGTTTGGGGGATTTCGTGGTAAAAGGATAATCGGCTATTTTTGTATGGATTTTGGAAATCGAGGACACGATGGTCGATTTTCCGGCATTGGGAAAACCTATGATTCCAACATCGGCAAGAAGCTTAAGTTCCAGAATAAGAGTTTTTTCTTCGCCGCTCTTACCGGCTGTAGCTTCTCTTTTTTTTGCGGTACCTATGCCGCCGTCTCCGCCCTTTGCGACTATGAAGCTCTCTCCCGGTTTTGCCAGATCTCTTAAGACTATATCTTCGAGGGCGTCTTTGACAATTGTCCCAACAGGCACTCTGACAACTAAGATTTTACCTCGTTTGCCATTTTTTTTGTTTGAGCCTCCGTGCTTACCGCGGTCGGCTTTAAAATGTCTGTTAAATTTAAAATCAAGAAGGGTATGAAGATGAGGATCTGCGGTGATTATCACACTGCCGCCGGAACCGCCATCTCCGCCGTCCGGAATGCCTTTACGATTGAATATATCCTTGAAAAGGCTTCTACAACCGTCACCGCCTGCACCGGCTATGACATAGATCTTTGCATGATCTATAAGCATGTTTATTCGGGGATTACACTAACTGTGCGTTTAGCGCTGGAAAACTTTACAATACCGTCAATTTTAGCAAAAAGAGTGTCGTCCTTACCAAGCCCCACATTCACGCCTGGTTTAACTCGTGTGCCTCTTTGTCTAATAAGAATGCTGCCGGCAGTTACAACCTGACCGCCAAATCTTTTTACACCAAGCCTTTGCGCATTGGATTCGCGTCCGTTTCTGGAAGAACCTTGTCCCTTTTTATGTGCCATAACTAACTCCTTTTAAAAGCCATAAGCTGTAAGCCACAAGCTATAAGCTATGCTGCTAAATATATTTCTTTTACTTTAAGCTCCGTTAAATCCTGCCTGTGCCCTTTTTTCGACTGCGAGCTTTTTCTGTCTCTGTATTTGAAGGCGATCACCTTTTTATCTCTTTTGTCTCCAATAATTTCACATTCTACATATGCATCTTTAACATAGGGTGTGCCTACATAGTATTTCTGCCCCTTAAGCGCGAATAGAACCTTATCTACTTTAAGTATATTTTCTTTGCCCTTTTCTTCCGCGCTTATCCTGTTTACTGTAAATTTATCATCTTTTTTTACTAAAACTTGCGCACCTTTAAGCTCGATTACAGCGTACATTGTTTTCTCCTATTTTCCTAACTTGTTTATAATATTCAGCTTACACTTCTATACAATAATGATATAGAGATTTTTGGAATGTTTATATTAACAAAAGCCTGGAATATTGTCAAGAGAAACCTATCTGTTCCAGCTTACAATTTCGAAAAATGCCTCTCCGCCTTCTCCCGCAATATCAGAAGGAATGGTTTGTACATAGTTATAAGATAGGAGCGTAATAAAGTTCCAGAAATTTATATCCCTTCCGGCAAGTACTATTCCATTAATTTCAAGATCAGGAACATCGCTTATCCATACCTGTAAACTTCTTATATCTCTCGCCGCATAAAGCATGGCCTCTTGGGTATACAACCTGCCGCGTACCGTAATATCGCCGGTTTTCGCGATAACAACATTTCTTGAACCGCTTTTTCTCTGCGTAAGAGTCCCTCTTATTTCAATTTCATTTGCTATAAGTCCGCCGTTAAGGGTGCAATTCCCTTCGATAGTTACCTTGCCGTTAACATACACAATTCCATTGGACGGGCTTAATGAAGCACCGTTAAAAACTGTGTCCGCATCGTGATAGTCCCCTGAATCTACAGCCGCAGCTTGATATTTGGAATAATCAAACGACGGAAAAGTTATAAGATCAGCCCCTTCATACACAGTTGCGGCATCGTCGGCTACGCCCTTAATGGAAACACGGTTATCCCACCAATCTCCGCTACCGGAATTGTGAACGCTTCCTTCAACGACCCAGTGAACAGCCGAAACATCACCGTTTATAGTAAGTCGTGAAATAAAAGGCCCTGAGGCTAAATAAACATCGTTATTGGCATGCAGATCTCCGTTAATAGTAGCCATGGCTACGAGCGCGTATATCCTGATATCATTCCCGGCCCCGGACAAATAATTGAGCGCCGTCGGCGTGTTGTCCTCAACTTCCATGGTAACAGTGCTGGAAACACCGTTTACGGATCCGACAGAAG
>JBFZAV010000082.1:0-5329 GCA_041308745.1 Candidatus Omnitrophota bacterium
TTAGGGGCGCCTACCGTATCTAAATTCCCGAAGCCGCTTACAATCATGCGGACAACAACCGGATCTCCGACCTTTACATTGGTATTTTCAACATGCACTTCAAAGTCAAAATCTCCGACGGCCCCCTGAAAATCATCGGGCTTACCTTCCTGCGGCAAAGGCAGAATGGTAACGGGAATAACATTTGATTCAAGCTCTACGGGATATACTTCATTTTTGGAAAAAATGCCGTTAAAAAAGTCGTCGTCAAATACGCTTCGCCCGAAAAGGCCGGAACGCCTGGACACCTGTCTTGGAACTAACACTTTGGCGCTGATATGCGCCGGGCCCAGATTATATTTTCCTTCCTTGATGCCGAACATATCCTGATTAAACTCAAGCACAAGATATCTTGTGCCTCTATAAACTTCATCTTTCTTTTTAGGCTCTTTAAGTTCTCCGACAGAAAAACCGTCGTGCGTATATTCGGGGAATGAGATATCCCTTAACGCTAAATTTTCAGAATACAGGCTTATTACCAGCGGAACCTGCTCGTTTACGTATAGTGTTGTTTTCGGGATATCCATCCTTATAAAAAGCTTATCGGAAATTGACGGGTCGATCTGCGAACCGCCCCGCATTACCGGCTGACTCTGACCTTGAGATCTCTGGACGGGAACCGTGACAGGCTGACTTGTTCCGGAACCAGAGGGCTGCGTAGAGACTATGAGCCTTACAGCCGGGGCCTCGTATATCTGGCCCCTGAAACCGGCCGCAAAAGGACCTATTTCATAATCGCCTTCCTGAACCGGCATAACAAGATAAGAATGGGTTATGGATTTAGTAACCGCACCGTTTATTATCTCGACGCTTGTAGCCGGTCCGACATAACTTATTTTAAGGCCCTTAACTTCGAGCTTTGTGGTCAAATCCACGTTAGCATCCCCATAGAATGTAACATTAAGATACACGGGGTTGCCTATGGAAACACGGTTTCTTTCTATAGAAGCTTCCAATCTCGGCTCATCCGCAGAAAAGGCAAGACTTGAGCAGAGTAAAACAAAAATTAGGTTTGTTAATAACAGCTTTTTCATATAAAATTTACCAATTTCTAATAACTTCGGGCCTGCCTGCGCCCACTACTTTTCTTTTTTTGGCTCTCATGTTTGATTCTTCTTCATCCTGACCGCGTAAAAGCATCTGGGCCTCGTCTTTTGTCATTCCTTCAGAAGGCTGGTCTATTGTAGCAGGTTTTTGCGTACTTGGGAACTCGGATTCTCCCTCTTCGCCCAGAGGCTCAGCCTCGTCGCCTTCGCCCTCTTCGGGCTCAGCTTTATCTTGAGATGCCTCTTCCTGTTCTTTTTCCTCTTGGGACTGCTCTTGGTCTTGCTGCTGCTGTTGCTGCTCATGTTGCTGCTGCTGATCTTGCTTTTCTTGCTCTTGCTGCTGCTCGTCTTGTTCCTTTTGCTGCTGGTCTTGCTTTTCCTGATCTTGCTTCTCTTGCTCATCTTGTTTTTGCTGAGACTGTTGCTGTTCGTCTTTCTTCTCTTGCTCTTGGTCTTGTTTTTGCTGCTCGTCTTTATTCTGCTGATCTTGGTTCTGCTGATCTTTGTTTTGCTGGTCTTTATTTTGCTGATCTTGGTTTTTCTGGTCTTGGTTTTTCTGCTGATCTTGGTTCTGCTGATTTTTGTTCTGCTCGTCCTTATTTTGCTGATCTTTGTTTTGCTGATCTTGGTTCTTTTGATCTTGTTTCTGTTGCTGCTGGCTGTCTAGGCTGAGTTTTTCCAAATCTTTTATCCTCTTCAGAGTAACCTCATAATTAAACTTTGCGTCCATATCTCGGGGGTTCGTTTCAATGGCGCGCTTATAAAACTCGAGTGTATTTTTATATTCTTTAACCCCATTTTTAGAATCCTTTTTTGCGGCCGTCTCCGCCTGACGAAACTTGCTGTTTCCGGCGTTATAGTAAGCCTTCTCTTCAACGCCTTTTTTCTCGGACGCAACGGCCTTAATAAAACCCTGAATGGCTTTTGAAAAACTACTTTTCCTATACAAAGCCAGGGCCCTATTGTATTCAACGGTAGGATTGTTTTCATCCTTCTTAAGAGCCTCGTCGTACTTCTCGACCGCCTTGGCGTAATCGCCTTTCTCGTAAAGCGCATTGCCTTTTTTGGCAGGATTGGTCCACCAGAAGGCATAAGCGTTAACCGCCAGGCTTAAACAAAAAATTGTAGTAAAAAGTATCAGTTTTTTCATGTTTTTTCCAGCCACGGGCTCCACTCGCAAAGACTGGCTGTTCGCATCTGTCCTGAGGGGACGGTTCTCTAACGTTATCATATGCTTTGTGCGAGAACCGTCCCTCTCCAAATAAACTTTATTCCAACATCTGGTCTGGCTTTTTTCAAAAGTCTAGACCCTCTTAATCCTTAATTCTTAATCCTTAATCCTGCTCTTTCGGTCCCCGAACAACGGCTCGATCAAGAGCAGTAAAAATGCGAATACCAAAGGAATCTGGAATCTTTCAAAATACTGTTTCTCCATTTTGGATTTAAATTCTTCTTTCTCAAACTGGGAAAGCCTTTTCTCATAAATTAGATCCAAACCGAACTCAGCGCCGCTCGCTTTTACGTACATGCCGCCGGTTTCGATTGCCATATTCTGTAAAGTCGTCTCGTTAAGTCTTGTTTTTACAACATTGCCCTCTCTATCTTTAAGAAATTCCATTTTGCCGTCTTTTGTTCTTACGGGAATAAGCTCACCCTCCCCCGTTCCTATTCCAACACAGTATATTTGGACATTTTCCGCTCTCGCTTTTTGAATTGCCCCTTCAACTCCTCCCTCTAAGTCCTCTCCGTCCGTGATAATAACCAGAATCTTAATTTTTTTCTTTCCGCCCTCGTAGCTTTTCAGGGCCGTGTAGATCGCCTTGGAGAGCGATGTTCCCCCGACAGGAATGGTGCTTACCGTGATATCTTCGAGCGACAAAAGAAACCCCTCGTAATCTATTGTTAATGGGCACTGCAAGAAGGCGGTTCCCGAAAAAGCTATTAACCCCACCCTGTCGCCGTAAAGTTTTTTAACAAGATCTTTTATCGCTAGTTTGCTTCTCTCGAGTCGATTAGGAAGAACATCCTCCGCAAGCATACTGTTTGAGGTGTCAAGCGCTATCAGGATATCAAGCCCCTGCCTTTTCACTTCCTGCCACTGGAACCCCCATTGCGGCCGCATAAGCGCGGTTATAATAAAGAAAACTGCGAGAACAATCAGGAAATATTTTATTTTCAGCTTTCTTCTGTCCACTCTTTTTGATATTTCTTTTAAAGCGGACCCTGTCGCAAAGGTTTTAAGAACCTCGTCTCTTTTTCTTAAAGCCCATATAAAAACCAATATGAGTAAAGGAATGATCCAGAACCAGACCGCTAAGTAATGGGCGCCAAACTTCATTATTAAGGTATCCTCCTAAAAACCGTATTGGACAAAACTATTTCAAACACAAGAATAAAAAGCGCCGGAAAAAGTAAATACGGAAAAAGCTCCTTGTACTTGTTATACCCTGTTTCTTCCATGGGAGTTTTTTCCAGTTTATCTATTTCTTTATAAATGTCCCAGAGCTCACTGGTTCCCGTTGCCCTGAAATATCTCCCTCCTGTGGTATCGGCGATTTTCTTTAGAAGCGCATCATCAATTTCTATCTCGACGGGTCTTAAAACAATTTCTCCGAAAGGGTCCTTAAAAGGATATGGCGCCAGGCCCTTTGTTCCGGCGCCGATAGTATAAATTCTCACCCCGAGAGCCTTTGCCGCCAGAGCGGCCACAAGAGGCGAAACTTTGCCCGCATTATTGCGGCCATCCGTCAAGAGAATGATTATTTTATCTTTCGTCTTGGTATCTTTAATCCTGTTCAGCGAAGCCGTAATGGCCGTTCCTATGGCCGTTCCGTCCTCAACCATTCCTATCTCTACCCTTTCCAGGTTTTTATCCAGCCAGTCATGGTCAAGTGTTAGAGGGCACACCGTATAAGCCTCCGAAGCGAAGGCAACTATCCCGATACGGTCATTGGGCCTTTCTTTAACAAACTCTTCAACAACCGTTTTAACAACCGCGAGCCTGTCAAACCGCCTGCCGCCCATTTCAAAATCCATGGCGCGCATACTGGTCGAGGTATCCATCGCAAGAACGATGTCTATGCCTTCGACAAATACCCTTGTCTCTTCAACGGAAGACCTGGGACGCGCCAACGCAAGAATAATTAAAGCCAGGCATGCGGCCCGCAGGTAAACTATCTTGCTCATTAAAAATAAGCGCATTGTTTTACGGCTGTTATCCAAAAGAACCGTTTCGCCGAACCTGATCGCGCTTTTTCTGTTTTTTTCAAACCTTTTCACAAGAAAAACAAATAAAGGAAGAATCAAAAGAAGGAGAAGCGCTAATGGGCTGGCAAAAAATATCATTTTTTACCCCCCTTTTCTTCTTTCTCTTCCTCCTCAAGTTTTGTCTCATCTACCAGTTCTTCCGCGGACTTAAAACTATCAATAATTTCCAGAGGCGTAGGCCCGTATTTGGCGAACTTAACCATATCGCAATGCGACAAAAATTGCCTTAAGAGCCGTTTCTGATCATCGTTTAACTCATTCGCCTCTTTTATGCTGGATAAAAATTCTTCTGTTGTCATTTCCGGGGCGCGGAATAAAAATCTGTTTTCAAGATAATGCCGCGTTATATCGGAAAGTCCTATGTAGAATTCTTTTACCATTCCCTTTTCGGGAAGATGTTTTTCTTTTAGTTCGGAGAGTTCTTCGTAGGCAACTTCGTGGGCCGCCTTCTTTCTCATGGCTTCAAGATCCTTAAAAGTCTTGTACCTTTGCCAGAGAAACCATGCCAAGAGAAAAACCGCTGAAAAAACAATAAGGAAAAATAAGAGTTTTTTGTTTATTCTGGCTACACCTATCAGCCCCTTAACATCTTTAATGTCCTTCTCGCTGCCTTTTAAAAGGCTTATGACCTCGATGGAAGCCTGCGGGCTCATGGCTTTCTGTAATTCAGCGGAAGATTTCTTTTTGTATTCCACCTGAACGGGCGGGATAACCTGTGTACCAGTTTTGTAGACGCTTAAAACATATGCTCTGCCGACAATACTTTTTTTGGGCCATCCCTTTTTTATGGGGCTTGAACCTGTTAATTGGAAATCGCCAAAATTAGGTTTTTCGGGAAAAAGAAATTCATAACCCTTGGCGGACTTTGCCTCGACCTTTAGCGTTATCTCATCGCCGATATAGACTTTTTCTTTATCCACGGCTGAAGTAAACTCCGCCTTTTCTTCCGCAAAGGAAGTTAAGGTAAATGTCAGAAT
>JBFZAV010000083.1:0-5868 GCA_041308745.1 Candidatus Omnitrophota bacterium
TCCAAATATTAGTCGTTTGTTCATAAGCTCACACAAGTATTGGCGGGGCCTGTCACGGTAAAAGCGTTCGTGGGCCCCTCCGCCCGGTGTGGATCCTCCCACTTACGCTTTTACCGTGCCACCCGCCCCACTTAATCCTTAATACTGAACTATACAATTCTTGGAAATAGCGGATCGCCTTTTTTCACTTTTATTCCGGCGGGAAAGGCTCTCCAGTCCGAAGTGTTTTTTGAAACAGTTAATTCGTTTTTATCTATTTTTTCCTCTATTTTGCCTTCGAGCCCGAGCTGCTGCCATATTTTCTGCGCAGTTTCCGGCAAAAATGGAGCTATGGCTACAGCGGTTATTCTTAAAACTTCCAGTAAATCGGCCATAATCAGCTTTATCGAATCCATATCCCCCGCTTTTGCATAAGTCCACGGGGCCGACTCTTCAATATATTTATTTGCCTTGCCGACAACTTGCATGATTTTTTCAAGCGCCTCTTTAAAATAAAGATTTGGATTGGTTAAACATTTATTAACCTCGGGCAAAACCGTAACAACATAATCGCGGATATCGGCGTTGCTTCGCTTTGTCTGAACATCATTTTTTAGATCCGGCGAAAGCTCGGGAGATATGCCTTGAAAATATTTTTCAACCATAGTAAGGGTCCTGTTTAAAAGGTTTCCCAAATCATTCGCAAGATCGCTATTGTATGTCAAAATAAGGGCATCTTCGCTGAAATCCCCGTCCATACCAAAATTCACAGCTTTCAAGAGGAAATATCTTAACGGATCCGGCCCATTATATTTTTTTATTAACTCAAGCGGGTCAACTATATTTCCTTTGGATTTTGACATCTTATCCTTGCCCATCTTCCACCATCCGTGCGCAAAAATGGTTTTAGGAAGCGGCATACCTATGCTTTTCAGCATTATCGGCCAATAAACCGCGTGGTGCCTTATGATATCTTTCGCAATCACATGAAAATCAGCGGGCCAGAATTTATCAAACTCCTCTTTTTTGTTTATTCCCGATACATAATTTATCAAAGCATCAAACCAAACATATACAACATAGTTTTTATCAAACGGGAGTTCTATACCCCAGCTCATTCTTTCTTTGGGCCGCGATATACACAAATCGTTCAGCTCTTCCCGTAAAAACCCCAAGACCTCATTTTTTCTAAAGTCCGGCATGATAAAGTAAGGGTTTTTATCTATGTAGTCAATGAGCCATTTTTGGTGCTCGCTCATTTTAAAAAAATAATTTTTCTCTTTTATTTTATTTACGGGCCTTTGACATTCGGGGCAAATGCCGGCCTTGGCCTGCGTATCCGTCCAGAAAGTTTCGCAAGGAGTGCAATACCAGCCGTCGTATTCCCCCTGGTAGATGTCGCCTGATTCGTACATTTTCTGTAAAAAATCCTGAACAACTTTTTCATGTTCTTTATCGGTGGTCCTAACAAATCCGGAGTATTCTATCCCTAAGCTTTTCCACGCCTTTTTAAAATTATCGACTATTCCGTCGACAAATTTTTTCTCTTCGCCTTTTTTATATCCGGCTTTCAGCGCGGCTTCTTCGATTTTTTCGCCATGTTCATCGGATCCGGTAAGAAAAAACACATCCTCCCCGAGCATTTTGTGGTATCTCGCCAATGTATCAACCGCAACCTGCGTATAGGCGTGCCCGATATGAGGATTGGCATTTACATAATATATGGGCGTGGTTATGTAAAACTTATTTTTTGTCATTTTTTTCTTCATTCTCCCTTTTGGGGCACACCTTAATATCCTTAAATTTACCTTCACCCAGATCGACCGTATAAACGCCTTTTAGCGGATATACCGCAACAACCCTTCCTTTGCCGAATTCTGTGGTTACCTCTTTGCCTATTTTGGGCATCTCTTTGCAAAGCATTTTATAGCACTCGTTCTCAAAGCTTAAACAGCACATGAGCCTGCCGCAAAGGCCCGATATCTTTGTGGGGTTAAGCGGAAGGTTCTGGATTTTGGCCATTTTTATCGTAACAGGGTTGAAATCCTTAAGAAAAGACATGCAGCAGAGCTCTTTACCGCATGGTCCGAATCCTCCCAAAAGCCTTGCCTCGTCCCTTACGCCTATCTGCCGAAGCTCAATTCTTACGCGGAATATGCTGGCCAGATCCTTCACAAGATTTCTGAAATCAACGCGCGATTCCGAAGTAAAATAGAAAATTATTTTGGACCTGTCAAAAGAATATTCCGCATTTACAAGTTTCATCACGAGGCCCTGTTCTTTAATCTTCTGAGTGCAGATATTCATTAAATCTTTCGTTTTCGCCAGGTTCTTTTTTATCTGCTCAAGATCATGATCGTTTGTCCTTCGTATAACTTTCCTCAATTCCTGCCCCACCAAAGATTCAACATCCTGAACATTTTCCGGTTCCGAAACAACATCGCCGTAATCAAGCCCCCTGTCGGCCTCAAGGATTACTTTGTCCCCCAGATGAAAATCCACTCTGTTGGTAAGGAAATACTCTATATCGCCCCCCTCGCGGAGGTGTATTTGAACAACTTTTTTATCTATAAGCTTCACTTCCGGCTTGGGCTTCATTTCATTTTGTACGGCCCGGTTCGCATCAGCGCTTTTCGCTTCTTTCTGATTTTCCTGAGGCTTCCGACTTTCCTGAGGCTTATGCTCTAATTGAAGCCTTTGCGCAACTTCCTCTTTTTTACCGTCAGAATTCTCTATATTATTGATGTTCTTATTTTCTTCCATAAATATACCGCCTCTATTTTTTTTACTTCAAGTTTGCCGGAAGCACCTGCGCTACAAGCTTTGGATTCACATTCCCGGCCAACGCGCGTTTTAAATTGATAAGTTTTTCCAGTATGCCGTTTATTCTTTCTATCCCGTATCCCGCGTAATAAGAAAATATTTCAAGACCCTTAAGGCCTTTATCTATGATAAACCTGTCTTCCGTCTCTACTCCGACAGCGACATCCCTGAAAAACATAATTAAAAGTTCAATATCTTCCATGAGAAGATCCCTGTCTTCGTTGTCCCAATTCAAACATATCGAATTGTCCTCTTCCGATATCTCTTTTAAAAGAGTATGTATGTTATTTTTTCTTTCAATAATGCCCTCTTCAAGGATTTTTATCGCTCTTCCGGGCGATCCTTCCGAAAAAAGAACAAGAAATTCGGCCGTTTCTTCATCCGCGCCGGTTTTTTCCAAAACAATTTTTTTAGCTTTATCGTACGGCAAAGGATAAAACCGTATATCGGAGCATCTTGAGATCACGGTCGGAAGCAAGAGTTCCTTCTTCGCGGAAATCAGTATGATAATTGACTCGCCAGGAAGATCCTCCAGCACCTTAAGAAGCGCATTCGACGCCTCTATCGTCATCATGTGGGCGTCTTCTATAACAAGAGCGTTATACTGTGAGCCGTAGGGCTTAAGATTCAGCCTCTCTTTTGCGGTCCTGATTTCTTCAATTTTTATCTTGCGGTTTTTCTCAGGGGTTATCCAGAAAACATCCGGATGGCCTTTAGACACATCGCCATAGACGCTTTCACCGAAGAGCGCATTAAGAAAGGCCTTCGCCGTCATGGCCCTTCCCACGCCTTCGGGCCCGGAAAAAAGATAACTGTTACTTATCCTCTTTAGAAAAACAGCCCTTTCAAGATAACGGACAGCGTTATCCTGACCTTGTATATCTTTGAACCTTATCATAAACTTCTTTTTTTATAAAACTATAAACCTCTTCCAAACTTAAACTCGCATCAATAACCCTGAAGACTTCTTTGTTTTCTTCCGCAAGAGTAAGATACCCTTTACGCACCCTTTCATGAAAATCAACGCTTCTTTTTTCAATTTTATCTGCCGCGCCCACCTTGCCGGCGCGCCCGAGACCCGTCGGCGCATCGATGTCCAGAATAATGGTCATGTCGGGTTTCAGGCCTCCCGTCGCAAACTCGTCTATAAGCTTTATTTTCTGCATGTCAAGCCCGAGCCCAAACCCCTGGTAAGCAAAAGTGGCCGTATTGAACCTGTCGCAAAGAACAATTTTTTTCTTTTCAAGCGCCGGCTTTATGAGCGTCCCTACATGCTGAGCCCTGTCGGCCTCAAAAAGAAAAAGCTCGGCGTTTTTATCAACATCCACATCATCTTTATCGAGGAGAATTTCTCTCACTCTTCTGCCAAGCTCCGTGTCTCCGGGTTCCATGGCGTGAATTACATCATATCCGTCTTCGCGCATTTCCCCGGCCAAACGTTTGACATGCGTGCTTTTGCCGCTGCCTTCAGGCCCTTCAAAAGTTATAAATAAACCCTTTTCTATTTTCTTCGCCATACCGGCCCTTCCGGGGTATCTTCAACAATTATGCCCATACCAAGAAGCTCATCCCTGATCCTGTCGCTCTTCGCGTAATCCCTGTTTTTCCGGGCTTCCTGCCTTTCGGACACCAGATTCTCTATTTTTTCGGAATCATTGGTTTTTTTCTTTACAGGGTTAAGCGATAAGCCAAGTATATCGGCATGGGCTATGATAAAACTTCTGATAGCGCCTACAATGTGTCTTTTCTTAATTTCGTCCAGATCAATATGCGCCAACTGATCGTTCCCTATTTTTACAGCCTCAAAAAGAACAGCCAAAGCCGATGAGGTGTTAAAATCGTCATTCATTGCTTCTAAAAATTTGTCCTCCAGACCGTCTATAATTTTGGCTGTCTCATTAATAAAATCCGTCTCGAGAATACTTTCATCCGCTTCTCTTCCATGGGCATGATGAACGATCCTCTCAACCTTATCAAAAAAGATCAAAATACGTTCTTTAGAGCGTCTGGCTTCTTCGATTTTTTCGGCCCCGTAATCGACCGGGCTTCTATAATGACTGTTCAGGAAAAATATCTTTAAAAGGTCCGGGTCTTTATATTCTTCAAGAAAATCGGCAATCGTTATAAAATTTCCCAGTGATTTAGACATCTTTTCGCCGTTAACGCTTAAAAGCCCGTTATGTATCCAATAATTCGCGAAAGGTTTTCCGGTAGCGGCTTCCGCCTGGGCAATTTCATTTTCGTGATGCGGAAATATAAGATCCAGGCCCCCGCCGTGAATATCAAACATTTCCCCTAAAATACCCGTACTCATAACAGAACACTCAATGTGCCATCCAGGCCGTCCCGTGCCCCACGGGCTTTGCCACGACGGTTCGTTCTGTTTTGCTTCTTTCCATAAAGCAAAATCCAAAGGATGTTTTTTATCATCGCCGACTTCTTTTCTTACCCCGTGCATCATCTCTCCAATATTCTGTTTGGAAAGTTTTCCGTAAGACTCAAATTTTTCAACGCTGAAATACACGTTCGCTCCGGCAACATAGGCATAACCTTTTTCGATAAGAACCTGGATGAACCTGATCATGTTTTCAATGTTCTCTGTCGCTTTAGGCTCATAAGTGGGGGGCTCTATGCCAAGGATTTCAAGTTCATTATGATAAACCTCGAGGTACCGGCTGGAGACCTCTGTAACCCTCATCTTCAGGCTGCCGGACGTAAAATTTTCACCGAACTCTTTAAGCTCAGACACGGCCTTATTAATTATTTTGTCATCCACATCGGTTACGTTTCTGACAAAAGTTACGTCATAACCCATATGCGCGAAATACCTTCTAATAAAATCAAAAACGTACGCGCTTCTTGCGTGCCCGATGTGCGGAACATCGTAAACCGTCGGGCCGCAAACATACATTTTGATTTTTCCTTTTTCGATAGGATTAAAATCTTCTTTTCTTCTCGTTAAAGTGTTGTATATTTTTATCATGTTTTTTTTAGCTGTAAGAGTTCTGAGTTTTTAGTTCTTAGTTCGTAGTCTACAGTTTTCCTTAATCCTTATTTCGTGCTATC
>JBFZAV010000084.1:0-3584 GCA_041308745.1 Candidatus Omnitrophota bacterium
GTATCTTCCAGAGAAAATAGACGCGCATATCCTTCGGGAGGATCTGAATAGCAATCTCCAAGCGATTGCCCCACATACATGACCTCGGCCATCACAGGCCATGCCATTGCAAGTAAAAACACAGCGACAATAATGAACACTTTTGAGTACTTCATAGAGTTCCTCCTTTTATTTATTTTTCATACAAATTTTTTTATTACCCCTTAAGCGTTAAGGCTTAACCCCTAAACCTTAGGCTTATTTTTTCCAAAATTTTAAATTTCACATAAAAAAAGAGTACCGTACAGACACTTGCACTCTTCTGTACAATACTCTCCATTCTGCTCATTATTTAACTTTTTCTTACCTAACAAAAAGAGCATTACATGGTTTCTCTAGTTCCACATAATGCTCTCCATTCTAAATTTCTTGCTTTCTCTTACCCTAAGTCTAGTATACCTTACCGGTGTCAATTTGGCAAGTTTTTTTTGAAAATATTTTTTGCCTCCACTCGCAAAGATTGGTAAACTGCATAAGCCTGAAGGGACGGTTCTCGCAAATTATACAACCTATGCGAAAACCGTCCCTCTCCAAAGAATGGCTACCAACATCTGTTTCGGCTTTTTTCAAAAGTCTAGGTTCGTTTTCCAATGTCACGCTCTGGAAGGCTTGTAAATTAAGGGTTTTAATGTCTTGATTATTTCGTACTATCGTATGTCGTATATCGTACTGTCGTGATCGATATACGATAGTACGCTATACGATATGCGATATACGAATCTCGCTTCCCACCTATCTCTTATAGACTCTCGGAACGCGCTCTGTTATCGTGGAAAGTATTTCGTAGGGAATGGTACCTGAAAGTTTTGCGATTTTTTCGATATGAACGCTTGAGCCTGCCTGTCCGCCTATTAGAACCACTTCGTCTCCGACCTTCACGTCACCCGCCGGACCTACATCTAAAAGCGTCTGGTCCATTGTAACACAACCCACAACTCTCACATATTTTCCGTTAACAAGGGCTTCGGCCTTATTTGAAAGTATCCTTCCGTAGCCGTCAGCGTACCCTATCGGGATAGTGGCTATTTTAGTGGGCTCCTGGGTTATGTATGTCCGTCCGTAGCTTATGGCTCGACCGGCGGGAGTATTTTTTAAAAACACGATTCTCGTCTTAAGACTCATTACGGGTTCAAGAGTGAACTTTTTATAAAAGTCTTTTTTAGGAAAAATGCCGTACAGCATTATGCCCGTGCGCACCAGATTAAGACGCGCCTCTTTCCAGTCAACAATAGCAACGCTGTTAGAGGCGTGTTTATATTTTATATTTATGCCCTTCTCTTCTATATCTTTGATGACTTTATTGAACGACTCTATCTGCATGGTAGTAAAAACTTTATCCCTTGCGGCAGAAGAAAAATGCGTATAGATGCCCTCTATATTGATCTCTTTTTTACTCGCTACGTGTTCGACAAACTTCACGGCATCTTCATGCCATACGCCTATTCGTCCCATGCCGGTATCGACCTTTATGTGAACTTTCGGCACTTTTCCGGTTCTTTCGGCGATCACTAAAAGCGCATCAACCAGTCTCTCATCGCAAAGCGTTACCGTGATATCATTTTCAACAGCGACTTTTGCTTCCTCAAATAAAACCGATCCCAGCACCAGTATTGACGAGGTAATACCGCTATTTCTGAGTTTAAGAGCCTCGTCAACAGTCGCAACGCCAAGCTTATTTACGCCTTTTTCAACCAGAGTATGACTAACCTGACAAATGCCATGGCCATAGGCATTAGCTTTAACTACTGCCATAAGCTCGGCTTTCTTGCCGACAACCTTTCGAATGCTTTCTAAATTTCTTATTAAAGCATTGAGGTCTATCTCCGCCCATGTGGGCCTATAAGTTATGTTTTCCATGTTTTATTATATTACACTCTTTCTCATACAAATACAACGGATCGATTGTCTCGGGGCTATCGATATTTCCGGCAAAAAACTTTTTTAAGCCAAGCCTGGCGATATTAACCGCTTTTGGCTGCCATGTGGCGCCTTTTAAATAAACGCACTCCTTAGAGTTATCGAGCTTATTTTTATATATCTCTATACCATCCCCCAAAAAGACAGTTTTTTTATTTATCATTTTTAAAAGGTCATCAATTTTTAAAAGCATATAATCAGTTAACCTTTTGTAATTATCGCCGTCGTGTTCATAAATGCACGAATAGACCTTTTCTTTATGAGCGTTCAATAGCGGCGCGACTTGCTTTTCATTCCCCTTATAATTCATCACTATCGCGTCCATCGAAGGAACGCCTACAATCTTACAATTTAACGCGCTTGAAAGACCTTTAACTGTGGCAACCGCTATTCTTAGGCCCGTAAACGATCCCGGCCCGAGGCCGACAGCGATAAGACCGATATCTTCCAGCTTCCACGAAATTTTTTCCAAAATTTTTTTTATTTCGGGGATCAATATTTCACTATGCCTTATGCCGGCCTCTTCGTGGTATTCATAAACAACCTTCTCGTCCTCAAGACAGGCAATGCTTAAAAATTTTGTTGATGTGTCGAATGATAATGTTTTCATGGTTTAAATAGCCGTAAGCTAAAACTCTAAATTCAAATAACAAAGCACAAATGTCAAATAAATATCAAAATGCAAATAACAAAACTATTTTTTTGCTTTGGATTTAGAATTTCTTTTGTCATTTGAATTTTGTTATTTGTCATTTACTCTTTACTTCTCACTTCCCAATTCCTATTTCTCACTTTCACAACTTATCAACCACTTCCTTAAATCTCTCCCCTAGGGCGCGGAACTCGAAGCGTCTTTTTGTTTCGCCCTCGTGAAATATCTTCACCCCGAGATGTTCTTCGGGAAGAAGATCTTTTATCCTATCTGCCCATTCCACAATAGTTATCCCATCGCCGTAAAAATATCTTTCGTAGTCGAGCGTTTCCAAAAAACTTTTTTGTTCTAATCTATAAACATCAAAATGATAAAGCTTCTTCCCTTGCGAATATTCTTTTAGTATTACAAACGAAGGGCTGTTAACATATTTATAATCTTTCATCCCGAGCCCTTTTGCCACGCCCTTAACAAACATGGTTTTCCCCGCGCCGAGATCTCCATTTAGTGCCACGAGATCCCCGCCATTAAGGCTTTTGGCGAGCCTTTCGCCCAAGCTAATTGTTTCGTCCGGTGAATTTGTGATTATTGTCCTTGTATTCATAATTATTGGCGGGGCCTGTCACGGTAAAAGCGTTCGTGCATCCCCATCCGATCCGGTGTGGATCCTCCCACTTACGCTTTTACCGTGCCACCCGCCTTAATCTCGCTTCTTACTTCCCACTTCTCAGTTCTCACTTACTATCCCCTATACCCTAAACCCTATACCCTATCTCTCTAAAAGTGTCTATACCCCTCTGCTCTTAGTTTCGTCTCTTTCCCTTCAAGCTCTACTAAAATTAAGCCTTTTTTCTTATCAACAATCTCGCCGATAATATAAAAGACGGGCTTTTTCTTAAGTTTTTTCATGTCCAGAAATAACCTCTGGACTTCTTTTGGCGCAATCGTAAAAAGAAGCTCAAAACTTTCGCCATAA
>JBFZAV010000085.1:0-4302 GCA_041308745.1 Candidatus Omnitrophota bacterium
GGGATATTAACCCGGAAGGTGTCGCCATGAAATATATGTCGCCTTCATTTGATCTGGGCGATGTCCCGGCAAATGTTTATGGCAATACAGGCGTATTCTGGCAGGAAAACTCCATTGATAAGCTGGATGTATACATGGTTGCCCTGCAGGGCGGATTAGTAATGGACATCATAAAAGACTGGAATTCAAAACTTGATTTTAGCACTGCGTACTACGACTGGTCGCATATAAAAGATAACCCGAATTTTACTCAGGCTGCCGCGGCGCCGGCATGGTCGGCACTTACTAATTCAAGAATACCCGGAACCACAAGATGGGCCTATGACTACAATGTTATCGATTTTATAGCAAGGTATGACGCGCTCCAAATATTTGATTTTAAAATGGGACATGGTTTGTATGGTGATCTTCTATGGAACACAGCTTCAGGCGCCGACAGAGATTTGGGATTTTTGGCCGGGGCATATATAGGGGACGCAAAAGTAGACAAAAAAGGCCAATGGAGAACTTTTTTCGAATGGAGATATCTCGAACAGGACGCTGTGCCTGATTTTCTTCCGGATTCAGATTTTCCTTGCTGGCGCGCCAATACCGGAGGCACGGGTAGTGACGGCGGCACTAACGGAAAAGGTATTGTTATGGGTGTAGAATACGCGCTATTGGAAAATACGGTTCTGGGTATTAAGTATTTTTACGGCGAACCCATTGACATGGATCCGGGCATTGAAAAGCAAGCCGCGTCACTGTTGCAAACTGACATAAGGATTAAGTTTTAAAGTCACATATATTTAACTGAAAGTTCACAAATTTGTCACAAAAATGTATTAAAAAAGGAGTTAGAAATGAACAAATACTTAAAAACATTTTTAGTTATTAGTTTAGCTTTCCTTCTTTGTAATGAGACTGGATATGCGAAAGACATGGTCCAGATAAAAGGTTCAGATACTCTTATAAACCTTGTGCAGAGATTGAGTGAAGTGTATATGGAAAAGAATCCCGGTAAGGCGATTGCGGTCACAGGCGGAGGTTCCGGCACGGGTATAGCCGCTATGATTAACGGTAAATGTGATATTGCGAATGCGTCGCGTTTAATGAAACCGAAAGAGATAACAATGGCAAATGATGCCGGTCTTACGCCAAAAAGAGTGGTTGTCGCGATAGATGGGTTAAGTATTATTGTTAACAAAACTAACCCGGTAAGTAAACTTACCGTTGCCCAAATTGGGAGTATTTTTCGGGGCGAAGTATCGAATTGGCAGGAAGTGGGCGGAGATAATAAACCCATAACTCTTTACGGAAGGCAGTCGAATTCCGGAACTTTTGATTTTATGGTCGAAGAAGTTATGAAAGGCGATCATTCGCCGAAGATGAGACAGATGAATGGTAATGCCCAGATTGTGGAGGCTGTTAAGGCGGATGAAACCGGCGTGGGATATGTCGGGGTCGGATATGCAAAAGAATCCAAGGATGTGGCAGTTTTAAATGTTGCGGCGTTCGAAGGGGTTCCATACGCAAGTCCGCTCAACACCGAAGAGGTTCAAAGCGGTAGATATCCGATTTCAAGACCTCTTAACCAGTATGTTAACGGCTCGCCAAAAGGCGAGATCAGGGACTTTATTTCCTTTGAGCTTAGTCCTGAAGGCCAGGAGATAGTTGAACAGGAAGGTTTTTTTAAGATATCTGAAGAATATAAGGCCTACAACAAAAAAACTATAGGCATTTAAAGGCCAAAAAACAAAAGGAGGCCATGGATCAATATGAGAATTAAAGAGAATTTGATGCATGGCCTCTTTCTTTTAAACGGTATCATTGTAATAATGGTCCTGATAGGTATATTTGCGCTTCTTTTGTTTACGGCGATTCCGGCTTTTAAAGAAATTAATATCCTGCAGTTTTTATTCGGTTTGGATTGGAACCCTACCTCTTATGTGAAAGAATCTTATGGTATCGTCTCCATGCTTGTAAGCACATTGATGGTTACAATAGGCGCGCTTTTGATAGCCATTCCTTTAGGCATAGGAACGGCGGCATATTTATCCGATATAGCCAGCCCGAGAGTGAGAGAACTGTTCAAACCGATAATCGAAATACTCGCGGGCATCCCCTCGGTTGTTATCGGCTTTCTTGGGATAGTGCTTGTGGGGCCGGCCATCGCCAAAATATTTAATATTCCAAACGGTCTTAACGCGCTTAACGGCTCGATTTTACTGGCGGTTATGGCCCTGCCCACAATAATAAGTATGTCGGAAGACGCTTTAAACAGCGTTCCAAAATCTTTTATCGAGGCGTCTTTGGCCCTGGGGGCGACAAAATGGCAAACGATTATCCGGGTTAAGATCCCCGCGGCGCTTTCGGGGATTCTGGCCTCATGCATGCTTGGTATGGGTAGGGCGATAGGGGAAACCATGACGGTTCTTATGGCTACGGGCTGCGCGCCCGCTTTGCCAAAAAGTTTTCTGGATTCCGTCAGAACCTTAACATCTACCATTGCTATAGAGCTTGGCGAAGTGGCGTATAACACCACGCATTATTACGCTCTTTTTGCGGTGGGACTCGCGCTTTTTGTAATAACTTTTATAGTAAACATGCTGTCCGAAATTATACTGGAAAAATATCAGTTTAATATAAAATGATGAATAAAAAATTTACAGAAAAATTGGGATTTATCCTGTTAAGAACATGCATAACCATCGTGTGCCTTGTGCTTTTTGTAATACTGTTCGATATTGTCTCCAAGGGAATCGGTAAAATAAGCTTGTCGTTTCTTACGGAGGCTCCGCGTAAGGGCATGACTGAAGGCGGTATTTTTCCTGCCATTGTCGGGACATTTTTGGTAACAGTTATTACGGCGGTTTTATCCGTGCCGCTTGGTATGGGGTGCGCGATATATTTAAATGAATATGCCGAGGATAGTTATTTGACGCGTCTCATAAGAATGTCGATAAGAAATCTGTCCGGGGTGCCTTCAATAGTTTATGGGCTTTTTGGTGTTGTTTTATTTGTGCAAATGATGCGTTTGGGTACGTGTATTCTTTCGTCGGGCCTGACATTAGGGCTCATGACGCTTCCAATTACCATAACCGCAAGCGAAGAGGCTTTAAAAACTGTCCCGGATGCCTATAGAGCGGGAGCCTTGGCGCTTGGCGCCACAAAATGGCAGGCGATCCGAACGAATGTACTGCCTTATGCGGTGCCCGGAATGCTGACGGGAACCATTCTTGGGTTGGCGCGCGCGGCGGGGGAAACAGCGCCCATACTTTTTACGGGTGCCGCTTTCTTTCTGCCTTTTTTACCGGAATCTTTGTTTGATCAGTTTATGGCTCTGCCGTATCACTTGTATGTTATGGCAACGCAGCACCACGCGATTTCACAGGTCAGGCCAATTGCATACGGGACAGCCCTGGTTTTGATAGTTCTTGTGTTTTCGATGAATTTGTTTGCGATAATATTGAGATACAAATTAAGAAAACTGAAAAAGGAATAAATATGACAGGTGAAATAAAGATAAGCGCGGACAATTTAAATTTTTATTACGGCAAAACATTGGCGCTCAAAAATGTCAGTCTAAATATTTATAAAAACAAAATTACGGGTATAATTGGGCCGTCGGGATGCGGGAAGTCCACTTTTTTAAGAAGTTTAAACAGGATGAACGATGTTGTGCCGGGAGCGAGGGCTGAAGGCGCTGTAATGTTTGAAGGAAAGAATATATATGATCCGGACATAGATGTCGTAAACATTAGAAAACGCATCGGAATGGTTTTTCAAAAATCGAACCCCTTTCCGAAATCTATTTTTGAAAACATTGCATACGGATTAAAAATAAACGGGATGAAGGATAAAAATCTTATCGCCGAAAAAGTGGAGAAAAGCCTTAAGGGCGCGGCGTTATGGCAGGAAGTTAAGGACAGACTGCATATGAGCGCTTTCGGGCTTTCCGGAGGCCAGCAGCAGAGGCTCTGCATAGCAAGGGCTCTGGCGATTGAACCGGAAGTAATTCTTATGGATGAACCCGCTTCCGCGCTCGACCCGACAGCAACTCTGAAGATTGAAGAACTCATCTATGAACTTAAAAAAAATTATACAATTGTAATTGTAACCCATAACATGCAGCAGGCGGCGAGAATTTCGGACTACACCGCGTTTTTTATGCTGGGTGAACTTGTGGAATTTGATG
Source organism: Candidatus Omnitrophota bacterium (assembly GCA_041308745.1). GTDB lineage: Bacteria > Omnitrophota > Gorgyraeia > Tantalellales > Tantalellaceae > PPR-0476. The sequence goes on from JBFZAV010000085.1 coordinate 4,178, forward strand.
AAACAAATAAAATATTTACTAATCCCAGTAAGAGTATTACTGAAGATTATATAACGGGAAGGTTTGGATAATATTGGAACGCAAATAGGGGGAGAAGATTATGGTGGAAAGGCATTTTGATGAGG
>JBFZAV010000086.1:0-3558 GCA_041308745.1 Candidatus Omnitrophota bacterium
TTATCGGAGAAAGCATGACCGCTATTTCGCATAACAGCCTTGTTGAAAATATAAATGAAGTAAAAAAGATTTTCGGGGCCATTGGCGCTGTCGCAGAAGTGGACGAATCCGAAATGGACGCTGTTACGGCGCTATCGGGGTCGGGTCCCGCGTATTTATTTTATCTGGCGGACAGCATGATAGAGGCCGGGGAAAGAGCTGGCCTCGACAGAGAAACCAGCAAAGAGCTGACCCTTGAGACTCTTTTAGCGGCGTCGAAGCTCCTTAAAAATGCGGAAGTCGAAGCCTCTGATCTTATCGCTAAAGTGGCATCTAAAGGCGGAACAACCGAGAGCGCGTTATCGGTGTTTAACGAAAAAGGCCTCAAGGCGATAATTGAAGAGGGAATATTAAAGGCCAAAAAAAGGTCAGAAGAATTATCTAAAGGATAGCCGTTATGTTTATTTTATCAGAATTATTCAGAAGTTTGGCATTATTGGTGTCACTCCTTTTTAATGTCATATATTTTGTTCTCATTGTGAGGATCATACTTTCATGGGTGGGGGAACCGCATAATGAGGTAACCGGCGTTATTTACACTATTACGGATCCGATACTTGCCCCTTTTAGAAAATTGCCGCTTCAGGCGGGAATGATAGATTTTTCGCCCATAGTCGCGTTTATCGTTATCAGTTTTTTAAGGAACTTCTTAGTGAATTTGCTTTATCAGATTGCTTACAGGCTAGGATAATCAGTCGCTGGTCGCTAGTGTCTAGAGAATTGTGAAGGGTGAATGGTTATGGGGATCATAAGGTTAGAGGTAAAAGTTATTACAAAGTCTTCAAAAGAAGAATTGGTGGAAGAGGACGGAAAGCTGAAAGCCTATGTTAGAGTCGCCCCTACTAAGGGCAAGGCAAATAAAGCCGTAATTGATCTCGTAGCAGAAAAATATAATATACCTAAGAGCCATGTCAGGATAATCCTGGGACTAACAAACAGAAATAAAGTTGTGGAGGTAATGAAATAATGAGCAAGATCGGCATCATCGGCGGAAGCGCGCTTTACGACATAGATGAAATAAAAATTTTGAAAAGAAAAAAGGTTGATACCCCTTTTGGAAGTCCCTCTGATGAGTTTGTTATAGGTGAATATGACGGAAGGGAAGTGATTTTTCTGCCGAGACACGGAAAAAAACATACTATTCTCCCGTCAGAGATTAATTACAGGGCAAACATATATGCTTTTAAGGTTCTGGGCGTGGAAAGAATAATTTCCGTTTCAGCGGTGGGGAGCATGAAAAAAGAAATTCCGCCGCTTGACATCGTTCTTGTTGATCAGTTTATTGACAGAACCAATCAGGCGCGGCCCACTACATTTTTTGGCGATGGGATAGTTGCTCATGTACCTTTTTCACATCCGGTTTGCGAAGATTTGCGGGAAGCTGTTTATAAAGCAAATATAAAAGTCGGCGCCAAAATTCACCCGAGAGGAACGTATATAAACATGGAAGGGCCGGCGTTTTCAACAAGAGCGGAATCGGATCTATACAGAAGCTGGGGCGCTGATGTTATAGGTATGACGAATATGCCCGAAGCGAGGCTTTGCCGCGAAGCCGGAATATGTTATTCAACCATTGCTGCGGTAACCGACTATGACTGCTGGTACGAAGCCCCCGGGGTTGAAACGGTTTCTGTCGAGATGGTGATCGCGAACCTTAAAAAGAATGTTGAGGTCGCGAAAAAAATACTTAAAAATGTTTTTAAGAATCTTCCGGAAAAGAGATCCTGTAACTGCGGAGAAACCTTGAAGCATGCTATTGTAACGCCAAAAGACGCCGTGCCGAAAGAAACTCTTAAAAAACTTGAACCGATTTTAAAAGGATTTTTTTAGGATTAAGAATTAAGTATTAAGGATTAAGGTAAGAAAGTTATAAGAAACAGGAACAGAAAATGGCAGCAGAAGAGCAGAAAACAAATTATAAAGATACTTTGAATCTCCCAAAGACGGATTTTCCGATGAAAGCGGATCTTCCTCAGAGAGAGCCCGTAATTTTAGAAAAATGGGAGAAAGAGAATATTTACTCAAAGATAATCGCAAAAAGAAAAGCTTCGGGAAAAAGTTTTATTCTTCATGATGGGCCCCCTTATGCCAACGGGCATATTCATATGGGGCACGTTCTCAACAAGATACTTAAAGACATATGCATTAAATATTACACAATGAAAGGGCATTACTCCCCTTATATTCCGGGCTGGGATTGCCATGGTCTTCCGGTAGAACATCAGCTTCTAAAGGAACTCAAAATTAATAAAGGCGAAATAGGGCAGGTTGAGTTTAGAAAGAAAGCGTATGATTACGCTATTGGCTTTGTAAAAATACAAGCCGAGGAATTTAAAAGGCTTGGTATTTTCGGTGATTGGGGAAATCCGTATCTTACTTTGAGCAAAGATTATGAGGCCAGCATACTCTATGCTTTGGCGGATCTATACAAAAAGGGATACATATACAAAGGGCTTAAGCCGGTTAATTGGTGCAAGACTTGCGAAACTGCCTTGGCCGAGGCTGAAGTTGAATACGAAAATAAAGTCTCTCCTTCAATCTTTGTTAAATTTCCGTCAAGCAAAGATTTGGGAGGCAAAAAAACATTTTTTATCATATGGACCACTACGCCATGGACTCTTGTTGCCAATGTGGCTGTAGCGCTTCACCCGGACTTCAAATATTCTTTTATCAGGGTGGGGGAAGAAGTCTGGGTGCTTGCCGGTGATTTAAAAGAAAGCCTTATGGGTAAATTCGGTATTAAAAACGCCGAAACTCTTAAAGAGATGCTGGGCGCTGAAGTCGTAAAAGAATTTAAAAGCGCAAAGCATCCTTTTATAAAAAGGGAATCTGTTCTGGTTACGGCGGATTATGTAACCAAAGAAGAAGGCACCGGATGCGTTCACACGGCTCCGGGACATGGACAGGACGACTATTTTACGGGAATAAAATATAATCTTCCGCTTTTAATGCCGGTAAACAATTATGGAAAGTTTACCGAAGAAGCCGGAGAATTTAAAGGTGAAGATGTTTTTAAAGCGAACGAGAAAATCATAAACAAAATGAAGTCTGAAGGCTCGCTTATTCTTGCCGAAGAGGTATCGCATTCTTACCCTCACTGCTGGAGGTGCAAGAAGCCCATTATTTTCCGAGCCACCGACCAGTGGTTTATGGGCATTGATCATAACGGCCTGCGAGAAGGGCTGATTGACGAGATAAAAAACAAAATCGAATGGATACCCGCTGCCGGCAAAGAAAGAATATCCGCTATGGTGGAGAGCCGCCCCGACTGGTGTCTATCAAGGCAGAGATACTGGGGCGTGCCGATACCGGCCTTTGAATGCGTGTCATGCGGGGAATCGTTTACCAGCGAGAATATCATAAAAAAAGTCGCCGAATACACCGAAAAAGAAGGCGCGGATGTCTGGTTTGAAAAAGACGGAAAAGAATTTTTGGGTAAAGATGACAAATGCCCGAAATGCGGCGGCAAGGATTTCCGCAAAGAATCTAATATCCTGGATGTCTGGTTTGATTCGGGCG